>JAAFIJ010000140.1 GCA_013298675.1 Rhodobacterales bacterium
CAACCATCGTGGTGCAAATCGTCATGATTGGCCTGATGGCGATGTCTTTTTGGTCGTGGTCGATCATTGTGCGCAAGCATCTGATGTTTCGCAATTCGCGCGCCGAGGCGTCGGTGTTTGACCGCGCTTTTTGGTCGGGAGAGCCGCTGGATGAGTTGTTCGAAAAAGTGGGCCAAGATCCGCAGGGACCTTCCGAAAAGATTTTCGCGTCTGGCATGCTGGAATGGCGGCGCAGCCATCGTCAGGATGGTGGGCTGATCGCAGGCGCACAGGCGCGGATTGACCGGGCGATGGATGTGGCGATTTCGCGTGAAAGTGAGGCGCTGAACAAGGGGCTCAGCTTTTTGGCAACGACCGGCTCCACTGCGCCATTTATCGGTCTGTTTGGCACGATCTGGGGCATCAAGCATTCGTTTGAACAAATTGCTGTCAGCCAGAACACCAGCTTGGCCGTGGTGGCCCCCGGCATCGCAGAGGCGCTTTTGGCCACGGGTATTGGCCTGATCGCGGCTATTCCTGCTGTGGTCTTTTACAACAAACTGAACTCTGACAGTGAACACATTATCGGCGGCTACGAATCTTTTGCTGACGAATTTGCGACCATCCTTTCGCGCCAGTTGGACGCGTAAACGATGGGTGCCGGGGTCATGAAAAAATCAGGTGGGGGCGGTCGGCGCGGCAGGCGCCGAGGATCCTCTGCTGCGATGAGCGAGATCAACGTCACACCATTTGTTGACGTGATGCTGGTGCTGCTGATCATCTTTATGGTGGCGGCACCGATGTTGACCGTGGGCGTGCCGATCAAGATGCCGGAAACGGCTGCGAACGCCATGCCGGATGAGCAAGAAGAGCCGCTGACAATCACCCTGACCTCTGATGGCTTGCTGGTTTTGCAAACGACAGAGATTTCGGATGAAGAGCTGATCCCCAAGCTAAAGGCCATTGCGGCGGAACGCACCAGCGACAAGGTGTTCGTGCGCGCTGATGGGGCCTTGGCCTATGAGCGTGTGGCCCAAGTGATGGGTGCGCTAAATTCTGGCGGGTTCAATAATATTGGTCTGGTCACCGATGCCGGTGGCCCCAAGATGGGTGGCAACTAGGTCCGCACCATGGACAGGGGTACAACCATATCGGCGCTTGGCCATGCGGGCCTGATCCTCTGGGTGGTTCTGGGGGACTTTTTCTTTGCGCCCAACATTCCGCCGCCTATGGAGGTGGCCACGGTTGATCTAGTGTCGGCCGCAGATTTTGCCGCTTTGGAGGCGTCTGCGCCCAAGCCCAAACCGGCACCGGAAAAGCCCGCCGAACAACCCACGGTAAAGCCGCCAAAGCCTGTCGTGGCTGATTTGCCGGAGCCGACCCCGGTTGAGCCTATTGCAGAGATTGACCCGACGGTCCCGGTCGATCCAGCGCCGCAGCCGATTGAGGCACCTGAACCTGTGGCCCCGATTGCCGCAGATGAGCAACCCATTCCTGTACCCACGACCTCTGAAGAGGCGACACCTCGGCCGATCGACAGGGTTGCCGCAGTGCCTGTCGACGATCAAACCGACACGCCGGAAATCGCCGATACTGCCACGGCAGCGGTGTCGCCAGACGCGCTGCCTGATGCGCCGGTTGTGACTGAAGAAAAACCCGCCGCGTCCCCGGAAGAGGCCGCACCCGTGATTGTCACCGAAGCCGTCGATACCCAAGACAACGCGCCGCAACTGGCCCCGACATCCAGCCGCCGCCCACAATCGCGGCCAGAAAAGCCCGCGGAAAAGCCGGTAGAGGAGACACCTACCGAAACGCCACCAGAAACACCCGCAGAACCGCAAGTCGCAGACACCACCGATGCCGACGCAGAGGCCCTTGCCGCAGCACTGGCTGAGGCGGTTACCGAAGATCCGGCGACCACGGACCCCGCAACGGATTCGGGTGCTGCCGATGCCGCCCTACCCGAAGGCCCACCGATGAGCGCGGGTCAAGTCGAAGGTCTGCGCGTCGCAATCAACAAATGCTGGAACGTGGGTCAGTTGTCGTCCGAGGCTCTGCACGTGACCGTCACCATCCGCGTGGAAATGCAACCCGACGGCAAACCTGACGCTGCCAGCATTCAAATGGTTGGCTATGAGGGCGGCACCGATGCCGCAGCCGAGAAGGCCTATGAGGCCGGTCGTCGTGCCGTTCTGCGCTGCGCCAAAGACGGCTATGACCTGCCGCCAGATCAATACGACCAATGGAGCGTTCTGAACCTTGTGTTTGACCCGTCAGGCATGAGGTTACGATGACCAAGCATAAATCCCCTTTCCTTTGGTGCCTTTTTGCCATCGGACCCCCTAACCTGAGGGCCAAGACGGCCCATTCGCGCAATCCCGTGAAAAACGAGGACCCTATGAAAACCTTACGCTCATTGACAACCGCCGTGCTGTTTGGCCTGATCGGGCTTGGCGCCGTGACCCAGCCTGCGCAGGCAGAGCTGACGATCCGTTTTACCGATGGTGAAATAGAACCGATGCCCTTTGCCGCCCCCGATTTCATCGCAGAAACTGGCGGGGCCGAGGAATACGCCCGCAACATCGCGCGGGTTGTGGCTAGTGACCTTGCTGGCACCGGGTTGTTTCGTGAAATCGGATCAGAGGCCTATATCAGCGGCATCAGCAGTTTTGACGCGCCGGTTGCGTTCAATGACTGGCAGGCGATCAATGCGCAGGCACTGATCACCGGGGCTGTTCAGGCTAGTGGCGACCAGATTTTGGTCAAGTTCCGCCTGTTTGACGTCTATTCCGGGCAGCCTTTGGGTGACGGCCTGCAGTTTGCGGGCACGCCGGGCAGCTGGCGTCGCATGGCGCATAAGGTGGCCGATGCTGTTTATGGGCGCATCACGGGTGAGGGCCCCTATTTCGACAGCCGCGTGGTTTATGTGGCCGAAAGTGGTCCGAAAAACCAACGTCAAAAGCGTCTTGCCGTCATGGATTACGATGGCGCTAATGTCAGCTATCTGACCGACAGCTCATCTATCGTGCTGGCACCGCGGTTCTCGCCCTCTGGTGACCGGATATTGTTCACCTCATATTCATCCGGCTTTCCGCAAATTTATCTGATGGACGTGGCCAGCCTGAACGTGCGGTCCTTGGGTGAACAGCCCGGCACCATGACCTTTGCGCCACGCTTTTCACCTGACGGCAACACCGTGGTCTTCAGCCTTGAACGCGGTGGCAATTCCGACATCTATGCGCTGGATATCGGGTCTGGCGCGTTAAGCCAGCTGACCAACGCGCCGTCCATTGAAACGGCCCCATCCTATAGCCCTGACGGCAGCCAAATCGTGTTCGAGTCTGACCGCTCGGGCACCCAGCAGATCTATGTGATGAGCGCGGGCGGCGGTGAGGCGCGGCGCATCTCGGCCGGCAAAGGGCGCTACGGTACCCCTGTTTGGTCGCCACGCGGCGACATGATCGCCTTTACCAAGCAAAATGAGGGCCGTTTTCACATCGGTGTCATGCTGACCGATGGCGGCGAAGAGCGGCTTTTGTCAGCGTCATTCCTGGATGAGGGCCCAACTTGGGCACCAAACGGAAGGGTGATCATGTTCATGCGCGAGTCTGCTGGTGCGAGCGGCCAATCCACGCTGATGTCGGTCGATATTTCGGGCCGCAACTTGCGTGCGATCCCGACTGAAGGCGCTGCTTCTGACCCTGCTTGGTCGCCACTTCTGCCATAATGCAATTCTGCGCCGCACTTAAATTCCTGTGATTCACAAAGCGGCGCAAACCTGATAAGAACAAGGCCAATCGAGCCAAAAAATCCAAAATAAAGGGTACACCCATGACGCTGTTTCCAAAGGCCCTCTTGATCGTCGCAGCATTCGGCCTTGCTGCTTGTAACAATCCTGATCGCTATGGAAATGGCGCGGGTGCTGGTGCGGGCCAAAATGGCGCCGGTGGCATTGATGTCAATGGCTTGGGCGATCCGAGTGATCCACGCTCTATCGCCTATTTCAACCAGTCCATTGGTGACCGCGTGTTGTTTGCCGTCGATCAATCGACGATCTCTCCCGAAGGTCGCGGCATTTTGGCAGGCCAAGCCCAGTGGCTGCAGACTAACGCGGATTACGCGATAATCATCGAAGGCCATGCGGACGAGCAGGGCACACGCGAATATAACTTGGCGCTTGGTGCACGTCGTGCTGCTGCGGTCCAAGACTTCCTGATCTCGCAAGGCGTGGCACCTACCCGCATGCGCACCATCTCTTATGGCAAAGAGCGTCCACTAGAGGTTTGCTCTGACGAGGCTTGCTATAGCAAGAACCGTCGCGCGGTAACTGTGCTGTCGGCTGGTCTGGGGGCCTGATCTGATGCGTTGGCTGGTTCTGTGCCTTACTCTCGTCGCTATGCCTGCGCTGGCGCAGGACAAGGCGCAGACTTTGGCTGATATCAAAGCGGAACTTGGCCTGTTGATGGCCGAGTTCAATGCGCTCAAGGGCGAACTGGTCGCCTCGGGTGCTTCGGGGTCGTCAAGTGGCGGTGGTGACGCCCTGCAACGCCTCGACGCGATTGAGGCGGAGTTGATGCGCCTGACCTCAAAGACCGAAGAGGTCGAACTTAAGGTCAATCGTGTAACTGCCGATGGGACCAACCGGATTGGGGATATTGAGTTTCGTTTGTGCGAAGTGACTGAGGGTTGCGATATCGCAACGCTTGGCGACACCCCGGTATTGGGTGGTGAAGTGGCCGACATCGCGCCGGCACCTGCCGATGTCGCGGTGGGCACAGACCCAGCCGCCACTGACCCCGCTGCGGGTGGCGCTGAACTTGCCATGGGTGAACAAAAGGACTTTGACCGGGCCAAGGAGGTGCTCGCCACCGGTGACTTTCGCACCGCCGCTGACCTCTTTGCGACCTTTGCGCAATCCTATCCTGGCGGGCCACTAAGCCAAGAAGCGGAGTATTTGCGCGGCGAGGCGCTGACCCAACTGGGAGAAACAGCAGAAGCCGCCCGCGCCTATCTTGGTGCGTTTTCGGGCAAACCCGAAGGCCCGTTTGCCCCCGACGCCTTGTTGAAACTTGGTCAGTCTTTGGGCGTGTTGGGCCAGACGCCAGAGGCCTGTGTGACCTTGGCCGAAGTTGGCACACGGTTCCCCGGCACAATCCAGCAAACAAATGCTGAAGTGTCGATGCAGGGGCTTGCTTGCCAGTAATCGACCTATCCGCACTCTTTCTAAAAGGTCTGGGGGCTGCGCAAACCGCACCTCTGGGCCTTGCTGTTTCTGGGGGTGGTGACAGCATGGCAATGCTGTATCTGGCACATCAGTCGGGCCTTTTGTTTCAGGTGGCAACGGTTGATCATGGTCTGCGTGAAGGTGCCGCCGCCGAGGCGCGCATGGTTGCCGATGTTTGTGCCCGACTAGGCGTTTTACATCAGACTCTTGAGTGGCGCGGTTGGGACGGGCAAGGCAACATTCAAGACACCGCCCGCCGGGCCCGTCGCAAACTGTTGGCGGATTGGGCGGCGCAAAAAAGCCTGCGCCATATTGCCTTGGCCCACACGGCCGATGACCTTGCCGAGGGTCTGCTGATGCGCCTTGCGCGTGGAGCGGGACTGGACGGGTTGGCAGCCATGCAACCAACTTGGCCCGAGGCAGGTGTAGCATGGCATCGCCCTTTGCTTGGCGCGACGCGTCAAACGCTGCGTGACTACCTTGTCGCGTCGGGCGGGGTTTGGGCCGACGACCCGTCAAATGATTCCGATCGGTTTGAGCGCGTCCGCGTGCGTAAGGCACTGCGTGTCTTGGCACCCTTGGGGATCAATGCGTCCAAGTTGGCCGAGGTATCATCGCATCTGCGCGACGCAAGAGCCGCTTTGGACGCGGTGACCGATATGGCATCAACCTTGTTTGTTCCCCATCGGGGAACCGTTCGGTTTGCCATTGCTGAATTTGCGGCGCAGCCAACGGAAATTCAACGCCGTCTGTTGCAGCGGGTGCTCATGTGGATATCGCCAGGTGATTACGGCCCAAGGGGCGGCGCGTTGCAACGCCTGCGCCTCAGTTTGGTGGGTCATCAAAGCGCTACACTTGCGGGTTGTCGCTTTGTCGTGAAAAACGGCGTCGTGCTGGTCTTTCGGGAATTGAAGGCCGCGGGTGCGCCGGTCGCGCAAAATATGCTTTGGGATGGGCGCTGGCGGATTGAAGGGCCGATTGTCGATGGGGCTACCATTGGGGCGCTGACGGCGCTTGGCCTTGCGCAAATTCCCGACTGGCGCGCCAGTGGGGTTGCGCGCGCAGCCTTGCTATCTAGCCCCGCTCTCTGGGTTGGGCCTAGACTTATCGCCGCACCCTGTGCTGATTTTGGGGAGGAATGGTCCGCAAACGCCTATCCGGGACCACAAGGCTTGAATTCTTGTACTTTATCGCATTGAAGCTGCGCAAGTTATCTCTATCTTAAGCATAATCGCCGAAGTTGACCCCAAATGGGTCTCGGCCCTGTAACGGAGCTCCTCGTGGGTAATGCACGGAATATCGCATTTTGGGTCGTTCTCTTTCTACTGGTCCTTGCTCTTTTCAATATTTTCAACGGAAGCGTTGCCGGCCAAACAGCCCGCGGCGTTTCATATTCCGAATTCATTGCGCAGGTTGAAAAGGGTGACGTCACAGCCGTCACGCTGGATGGCGAGCGTGTTGACGTGGTGGTCAAGGATGGCTCACGTTACACAACCATTGCGCCCAAAGACGATAAGCTGACCGAACGCTTGATCGCAAAGGGTGTTGAAGTGAAGGCGACAGCGCAGGAATCATCAGGGTTCTTTTCGCTGATCTCGCTTTGGCTTCCGTTCATCGTGCTGATCGGCATCTGGATTTTCTTCATGAACCGGATGCAAGGCGGCGGCAAAGGTGGGGCTATGGGCTTTGGCAAAAGCCGGGCGAAGCTGTTGACCGAAAAGCAGGGCCGCGTGACTTTTGACGATGTCGCAGGCATTGATGAGGCCAAGGAAGAGCTGGAAGAGATTGTTGAATTCTTGCGTAACCCGCAGAAATTTAGCCGTCTGGGCGGCAAGATTCCAAAGGGCGCCTTGCTTGTTGGTCCCCAGGTACGGGGAAAACTCTGCTCGCTCGCGCTATTGCGGGTGAGGCGGGCGTGCCGTTCTTTTCCATCTCGGGTTCTGACTTCGTTGAAATGTTTGTGGGCGTTGGCGCAAGTCGTGTCCGAGATATGTTTGAACAGGCAAAAAAGAATGCGCCTTGCATCGTGTT
>JAAFIJ010000141.1 GCA_013298675.1 Rhodobacterales bacterium
ACATGCTGCATGGTTCAACTCTGCTGATGTCTCGCTTACAAAAGCCAGATCAACACGACAAGTGCAAGCATTGCAAACCAAACCCGCCAAAGCGCGCTCACAGACCGGTCAATGTCGGCAGCATCCAAAGTGCGGCGCCCCTCGGGATACACCCATGGAAAATCGGTTTGGGTGCCATGATAGCTGCGTGGCCCCGACAAAGCGATATTCAAGCTAACGGCCATCGCTGCCTCGGGCCAGCCCGCGTTGGGGCTGCGGTGCAGAGGCGCGTCACGCAAGATTGGAGCATAGGCGCGCACGCCGTGGGTCAGCGCGATCAACAGGGCTGTCAGGCGCGCCGGCGCGAGATTGAGCAGATCGTCAAACCGTGCGGCGGCCCAGCCGAACTCTTCGTATTTCGGTGTCCGATGGCCGATCATACTGTCGGCGGTATTGGTCATTTTATACAAAAGCAATCCGGGAAGCCCCGCGATCAGGAACCAAAAGGCCGGGGCAATCACTCCATCGGAATGGTTCTCCGCAGCACTTTCGATCGCGGACCGCGCTATTGCAGATGCGTCAAGTGTTGCTGTGTCGCGCCCGACGATCATTGCCACCGCGCGCCGCCCATCAGCAACTGATGATCGCAACCCCGCGGCCACGGCTGCCACATGTTGCACCAAGCTTTTCTGCGCCAGCAACACGGCGGCAAACACGATTTCTAGGATGCCGAAATCGGGGATCAGTTGAACGACCCAGCCAAGCACCATCGCGGTGATCCCAAGGCCCGCCATGGCACAGGTGCCCTTGATCCGCCGATTGCTTCCGGTGTTGAACCGATGATCAACCCAAGCGACTGCCCGGCCCATGATCACAGCCGGATGCGGCCAGCGATCCCATATGGCTTTGGGTTCGCCCAAAGCGGCATCAAGCAAAAGGGCGGGAATCAGCAAGGCGGCGCTCATGTCTGTCTCGGGTTGGGACGGTTGTGGTGACACAAAGCCGATCTGTCGGACAAAGGCAACATCACCCGAGAGTTGAAATTGCGGTGCATTTTTGCCACGGGAGCGAGACTTTGCGCACAGGGCGCGCAGCCATCACAATTTTTATACCGTTCGCACGGCAGACTGAAATTCTACGGAGGTGCTCATGCTAGAATTTCTACCCGCTGATGTTGCCGAAACCCTGCGCATTGCGCAAACCGCCAAGCTGACGCGCCGCTCGCGGTTGCGAGTGCGGGTCGGTGCGCGGGAATTCCCGATCGTGAAGCTATCGGATGAAGGGTTGATCATCGACGCCTCACACACCACTCATCTGCACGGGCTGGTGGATGTTTTTGATGGGTCCCGCCACATTTTGGAATGCTTGATCATCGCGTCCTCGGTCGAGCATGGTCAACTGATTTGCGGGTTCAAACGATCAACGATGGTCACGGAAAATCCTGCACTCGACTATTTTAGGGACCCCGATAAACCGATCGCGCTGCTGACTAAGGCCTGATTTCGACGACGGTTCCGATCGCGACGGCGGCGAAAATCTCTCGGATCTCGGCATTTGATACGGCAATACACCCAGCGGTCCAATCTTGTTTCAAGACCGTCGCATCTGGCAACGCATTTGGCTGCCCGTGGATCATTATATCGCCGCCTGCAGAATATCCCGCCTTTTTCGCCGCAGCCCGGTCTTCGGCGAGTGGATAGTTTAGCCCTAGAGACAGATGGAATTTCGACCCCGCGTTTTTCCGGTCGATCTTAAAGGTTCCCTCGGGCGTGCGCCCATCCCCTTGGCGGGTTTTGTCACCGACAGGCGACGACCCAAGCGCAATTTGATAGGTCTTGATCACCTTGCCCGCCCGGATCATTGACATCTGACGCTTTGATTTCTCGATCAGGATGTGCTCCACAGCGCCCTGTAATGGAGGCGGCGAGGGCAATTTGATGCCCGGGGGCGAAGCCGACTGCAGCACTGCCAGACCAAAGGCCATAAGCAGCGCTAACAGAATAACAAGACGCCTAAACGCGCGGTTCATTGCAGGTCTGCGAACGCCTTTTGCAGGCGGGCAACTGCCTCGACAATCGTCGAGCGTGGTGTCGCGAGGTTGAATCTCAGGAAATACTCGCCACCGGCTCCAAAGCTAATCCCATGATTTGAGGCGATTTTTGCACCCTTTTCAACGCGGGAAATGAACTCTGATGGTTCCATTCCGGTTCCGGAAAAATCAACCCACGCCAGATAGGTAGATTGAAGCGGCATCGACCGAACGCCCGGAATGGCATTGACGCCCGCGTCGAAAATCTGTCGGTTGGTGTCAAGATATTGCACCAATGCATCCACCCAAGCTGCCCCTTCGGGGGAATAGGCGGCCTCTGCCATGAACAGCCCAAAAGAGTTGGGAGAGATTCCCATTGCGTTCATCCGCTCGGCAAAGCGTTTGCGCAGGTCGGGGTCTGCGATGATCACATTGCCTGAATGCGCACCTGCGATGTTAAACGTCTTGGTCGTCGCCGTCATCATCACCAATCGGTTTGAGATGGCCGGAACGGCAGTAGCCATCGGATAGTGCTTTTGGCCTGGCATCACCAGATCGTGGTGAATTTCATCCGAGACGAGGATCAGATCGTGGCGCACGCAGAAATCAGCAACCGCCGCGAGCTCTGCTTTGGACCAGACACGCCCACCAGGATTATGCGGTGAGCACAGGATCAGCATCTTTTCCGCGCCAGTCATCTTGGCATCCCAAGCGGCAAAATCCATTTCAAAGTGACCATTTACATTAATAAGCGGGCATTCGACCACATTGCGGCCCGCCCCTTTGATCACGCGCGCAAAGGCGTGATAAACCGGGGTCATCAGGACAACGCCGTCGCCCGGCTTGGTAAAGGCATCGACGCACATCGACGTTCCGTTGACCAATCCGTGGGTGGTGAAAATATGCTCACGCTCCACAGCCCAACCGTGACGGGTGTGCATCCACCAGCGAATGGCGTCGAGATATTTTTCTTCATCGCCGTAGTAGCCATAGACACCATGCGCCATCATGCCATCCAGCGCGCGCTGCACGCAGACCGGCGGTTTGAAGTCCATGTCAGCGACCCACATCGCGATCCCATCGCTGACAGGCACGCCGTACAACGGCTCCATCGCGTCCCATTTCGCTGAATGGGTGCCGACGCGGTTGATTTTGGTGTCAAAGTCCATGATTGCTCCGCAAAAAAGCGATTGGTTCATTGTTCCAGATAGTGCAGATTATTCAGAAAGTCATCCCATCTTTAAGGTAATGTTTGGAATTAATTGCCGAAAAATGCAAGATTAACAGCAAATTATTTTGGTGAACTTTTATGCACCATGTAAGGTGTAATTCTTACCTTTCTCTTGCACCAAACCGACCCACACCGTAAATCCCCATTATGATCCGCGATATTCTAATCCATCCCGACCCGCGTCTGAAGAAACCTTGCGATCGTGTTCAAGAGGTGACGGCAGAGATTCATGTTTTGGCCAAGGACATGCTTGACACGATGTATGATGCGCCGGGCATCGGACTTGCGGCCCCTCAGGTGGGTGCGATGAAGCAATTGATCGTGATGGACTGCATCAAAGATGGCCCACCGCAACCGATGGTGATGCTGAACCCGATTGTGTTTTGGGCGTCAGAGGATTTGTCGGTCTATGACGAGGGCTGCCTGTCGATCCCGGATCAATATGCAGAGGTTTCGCGCCCTGGTTCCGTTAAGGTGCGTTGGATGGGTCTTGATGCCCAGACATATGAACAACAGTTCGACGGGCTGTGGGCGACCTGTGTGCAACATGAAATTGACCACCTGAACGGTAAGTTGTTCATTGATTATCTGGGCCCCTTAAAGCGCCAAATGATCACTAGGCGTATGGAAAAGCTAAAGCGTGAACGTGCGCGGTTTGGTGATGGGCGTTGATGGATGCCCTGCCTATCCTGATTTGGCCTGATGCAAGACTAACCCAAACCGCCTTGCCCGTGATGGGCTTGACAGAGGCGATCCACGACCTTGCGCGCAAAATGCTGCGAACCATGTACGCGGCATCTGGGCGCGGGCTTGCGGCCCCGCAAGTTGGGGTTATGCAGCGGGTATTTGTGATGGATTTGACCTGGAAGACAGATACGGGATCGCCACTTGTGTGCATCAACCCGGTGATTTTGTGGCGCTCTGACGTGGTGGCGCAAATGCATGAGGGCTGCCTGTCGATCCCCGAACAGATGATACCTGTCACGCGCGCGCAGGCGATCCGGTTAGAGTGGACCGATTTGACTGGAGCACGCCAGATAAAGCGGCTTGCGGGAATGGCTGCGATCTGTGCCCAACATGAAATAGACCACCTCGACGGCATCTTGACTTTTGATCATTTGCCGAGCGACGAAAGAAACGCCAGAAGGGCCCAAAACATATGACAGTTCGACCGTGTGTGCCCTATCCTCATGCCTTACTTAAGGTACCTTCGGTGCCCGTTGATGAGATAACGCCGGCGGTGCGCAAGATTTGGCAAGATATGATCGACACCATGGATGCGATGCCGGGTTATGGGCTTGCAGCGGTGCAGATCGGTTTGAACCTGCGACTGGCGGTGGTTGATTGTTCGGAAGCGCGGGGGCAGGCGGTGCTGATGGCCAACCCCGAAATTCTGCACCAAAGCGGGCAGTTCCGCGAACACGAAGAGGCCAGTCCCAATCTGGTTGGTGTGTCCGCCGTAATTCGCCGCCCTCGCGCAGTCACAGTGAGGTTTCTGAACGCTGAAGGGCAAATCGAAGAGCGCGATTTCGTCAATCTTTGGGCGACGAGCGTGCAGCATCAGATCGATCATTTGAACGGGCGGATGTACTTTGACCACTTGTCAGCGCTCAAGCGGAAGATGCTGCTGCAGCGGGCTGAAAAGCTAAGGAAACGGCTGTGAAAATCATCTTCATGGGGACACCGGATTTCTCCGTTGCGGCCTTGGAAACATTGCACGAAGTGCATGAAATCGTTGCGGTTTACTGCCAACCCCCGCGCCCTGCGGGGCGAGGTAAGGCTGACCGCCCCAGCCCCGTGCAAATCCGTGCGATGGCATTGGGGCTTCAGGTGCGGCATCCCGCTTCGCTGCGCAGCGAAGAGGTGCAGCAATCCTTTGTCGATCTGGCAGCGGATGTCGCGGTTGTGGTTGCTTATGGGCTGATTTTGCCGTCCGCACTGCTGTCTGCGCCGCGGTTTGGCTGTTTGAATATTCACGCTTCCTTGCTGCCCAGATGGCGCGGCGCGGCGCCTATTCACCGAGCCATCATGGCTGGAGATACCGAAACCGGGATCTGCATCATGCAAATGGATGAGGGGCTGGATACAGGGGCGGTCTTGCAGCGCCAGACCCTTGCGATTGGCCCAGAAGAGACGACGGGCGCCTTGCATGATCGGCTGGCTGAATTGGGCGCACAGATGATCGCCGCAACGTTGGCCAAATTGCCCTTGGTGGGTGAGGTTCAGCACAACGACGCCATCACTTATGCGACCAAAATCGACAAGGCAGAGGCCCGCATCGACTGGACAAAGCCCGCGATTGAGGTGGACCGCCAGATCCGGGCGCTGTCTCCCTTTCCGGGGGCATGGTGTCTGGTCGGGACTGAGAGGGTCAAACTGCTGGGCGCGCGCCTTGGCCACGGTTCGGGTTCTGCGGGGCAAGTCTTAGGCGGTTTGACCATTGCTTGCGGCGAGGGTGCTATAGAGATCACAGTGGCGCAACGCGAAGGCAAACGCGCGATGGCTGCGCAAGAATTGTTGCGCGGATTGACGCTGCCAGATTTTCTAGCATGAGCGTGCACGCTCCTGACAGAAAATGTCAGGGGGCATTTGCTAACGAGTAGTGCGTAGCAAGGACACAGTGACATGGATCAGGCGAGATATTGGGTGGTCACAGCGTCGCAGGATCACGCAGAGTACGGCAAAAACTGGGGGATTGTTCAGGCTTGCCACGGCAAGGTTGCCCCCCTGAAAAGGATGAAACCCGGCGATGGTGTGACCATTTATTCCCCGAAAGATCAATTCGCGAATGGCGCCCCGCTGCAGGCCTTTACCGCGATCGGCAGGATTGATGACATGGAACCCTATCAAGTGGAGATGTCCGCAGACTTTGTGGCGTGGCGTCGCGGGGTTCTGTGGCAACGCGAGGCACAGGTTTTGCCCATTCGCCCGCTGCTGCAAACGCTGGAGTTTACCAAAGGGCTAAGTTCTTGGGGGATGGTGTTCCGCTATGGTTTGTTTCAGATCACGCGGGCGGATTTTTCGTGCATTGCGCGTGCAATGCTGCCGACAAAGCTTCACAATGGCACTGCGCAATCCCATATCGGGTAGAGACGACAGGAGAGGCCATTCATGTTTTTCATTCCATTGATAATGATCGGAATTGCTGCAGGTTATTTGGCGACGCGGGTGATGAAGTTGGACACAGATGTGCCCACGACCATTGCAATCGGCGTGGGTGGCGCGCTGGTCGGCGGATTTGCGTTGCGCTTCTTGATTTCACTTATGGGCTTGATGGCGGGATTTGTGGGGGCGTTTTTGGGCGCATTGGCGCTGATATGGGTCTATAAGACCTACTTTCAACGCTAACGCGACAGCTCTTTGATCGCCTCACCCAGCCGAAAGTTTTTGCCGCCTGTTTCTTGCCATGACATTCGGCCCTGCCAAAGCGCAAACAAACGCGCTCCGGTCTCTCTCGCTTGAAGACCTGATCCGCCCAACCGTTTTGCCAAGGCCGCCTCTACCATTGCGCGCCATGCTTTGGCCCGGTCGTGTGTTGCCCCATAGGCTTGGCTTACGGACAAGAGGCGGCAAGTATCTTCGGCCGCAGACAGGTTTTTCAACAAGGCCTGCGCGCCTTTCCCAGAATTCAAACTTTCACCTATTGCAGCGTCGGTTGCGTCATCCAACCGATCCCAAGCGGCGAGAATTACCCTTTCCAACATCGCCTCACGCGACCCGAACCGTTGCACGAGCGTTGGTGCAGAAAGGCCGACTGCGGCGGCGATGGTGCGAAACGACGGCGCATCAAGTTTTGCTTGGCGCAGCAAAACCCAGATATCCAACAGCAATGAGGAATCAGAAACCAGTTTTGTCCGGGACATCAGGCGCGCCCACAGAATGGGTAAACATCAAACATTTTCAACGCTTTCCAGATCTTTCACCCGCTTTACCCCGGCATG
>JAAFIJ010000142.1 GCA_013298675.1 Rhodobacterales bacterium
CGGCCGAGCAAGTGCTTGTGCCGGGCACCTTGCACGCCATGGGGGTGCCATGCTTTGTCAGCGGCACCCGAATTTTGACCCCGTCGGGTGCACGACCGGTCGAAAGCATCGTCGTGGGTGATCTTGTCGTGACAGCGGCAGGGCAGGCGGTCCCGGTGCTGTGGCATGGGCGGCGCAACCTCAAGGCCGCAGATCTTTTGTCCAACCCGCACCTGCGCCCGATCCGCCTGCGCGCGGGATCCTATGGTTGCCAGCGCGATCTGCTATTGTCGGCGCAACACGGCGTAAGGGTTACAGGCCCCGATGGCGACTGTCTGGTGCGTGCGGGGCATCTGATCGGCAAAGGCGCGCGGTTGGCTCTTGGGCTGCGCGAGGTCTGCTACCATCACCTTTTGCTGCCCGCACATGCCATTATTCTGGCTGAAGGTGCGCCTGTTGAAAGCTTTTATCCCGGTAAAATGGCCGTTGCCGCGCTTGAGCTTGGCGACCAAATTGATCTCATTCGAACAATTGCTGACCTAAATCCGCATATCACCACGGGTGCCGCTTTGGATCGCTATGGGCCCCGCTGCCTGCCTTTGCTGTCGCGAAAACAGGCGATGTTGGTGCTGGCAGGCATTGACCGGGCAAAATCAAATGGGAATCGTGGCGTGCCAGCGCGGGCATTTTATGATGGCGCCCATAACGTGCGGTAGGGATCGAAGCCATTTCATGTTTGTCCAGAGTGGGTATTTATGGCGCATATACCCAAATTGCGACGTAAATTGCCCATTTTTCACGCTTTGCGCTGGATAAGCTAAGGTTGACGAGAAGCCAATTGCATTGTTTGAGAGCATAGGCTTAAGGTCAATCAAGATCATAAGCGGGCTGAAACGTAAGTTTTAAGAAAGCCGGCGTGACGGGGAGAAATGAGTGGCCGACACCTTCAAGAACGACGCGTTCGTTGCCTTTGAACATGTTCAGAAAAGCTATGACGGGGTAACACTGGTCGTCAAAGATCTGAACCTTGCGATCGCCAAGGGCGAGTTCTTGACCATGTTAGGGCCCTCAGGTTCTGGCAAAACCACCTGCCTGATGATGCTTGCTGGGTTTGAAACCGCGACAAGCGGCGAAATCAAACTTGATGGCCGTCCGATCAATCAAGTGCCACCGCACAAGCGCGGGATTGGCATGGTCTTCCAGAACTACGCGCTCTTTCCCCATATGACGGTGGGCGAGAATTTGTCGTTTCCGTTAGAAGTGCGCGGCATGTCCAAGTCTGACCGGGAAACCAAGGTCAAACACGCGCTGGACATGGTGCAGATGTACTCCTTTATCAACCGTCGCCCGGCGCAGCTTTCTGGTGGGCAACAGCAGCGGATTGCGTTGGCTCGGGCGTTGGTGTTTGATCCGTCGCTTGTGTTGATGGACGAACCACTTGGCGCGCTTGATAAACAGCTGCGCGAACATATGCAGTTTGAAATCAAACACTTGCACGAGCGTCTTGGCATCACAGTTGTCTATGTGACCCATGATCAAGGTGAAGCTTTGACCATGTCTGATCGAGTGGCTGTGTTTAATGATGGCAGAATTCAACAGTTAGCGCCTCCTGCTGATTTGTATGAGCGCCCTGAAAACAGCTTTGTCGCCCAGTTCATCGGTGAAAATAACAAGCTTTTGGGCACCATCGAAGGATTGAACGGCGACAAAGCGCTGGTGCGGTTGGCAACAGGCGAATTGATCGACGCGACGGCGGTAAACGCCAAGGAAAAGGGTGGCAAGACGCTGGTGTCGATTCGTCCCGAACGGGTGGAATTCAAACCCGAGATGATGCCGCCTGGCGCCCACATGATTGATGCCGAAGTTCAAGAAATCATCTACATGGGCGACATACTGCGGGTCGTTCTGCGGGTGGCCGGGTCTGATGGCTTTGTCATGAAGATGCGCAATACGCTGGGGCAAACCCGTCTCAGCCAAGGACAGAAGATCAAGGTGGGCTGGCATCCGCAGGACGCTCGCGCCCTTGATCCGATGTAAGGCCAATTGGCCGCCGCCCATTCTGCAGAGGGGCGGACTTTCACTGACCACCAACTGGGAGTTAACAATGAAGAAACTTCTTATCCTCTCCACTGCGTTGACCAGCTTTGCATTTACTGCCAACGCTGACGTCACCGTAATGTCTTGGGGCGGCGCTTATGGCGAAGCCCAAACAGAAGCCCACGTAAAGCCATGGGCTGCTGCCACCAGCAATGCGGCCGTCATGGTCGATAGCGACAATCCTGCCCCCGCCTTGAAGGCGATGGTCGAGGCTGGCAACGTCACCGTTGACGTGGCTTCGGTTGAATACGCTGACGCCATCCGTCTGTGCGACGAAGGCGTGCTGGAGCCAATCGATGCAGCGTCCTTGCCAGCTGGCAATGATGGTGTTGTTGCAACCGAAGACTTCCTCGCAGGCGCGATCACCGAATGCGGCGTTTCCACCGACATCTGGTCGAACGTTTACGGCTATGACACCACCAAGTTCGCAGCTGACGCAGCACCGAAAACCGCCGCCGACTTTTTCGACCTTGCAAAGTTCCCCGGCAAGCGCGGCCTTAAAAAAGGTGCCAAAGCCGTTCTGGAATTCGCTCTGTTGGGTGACGGCGTTCCGCCCGCCGAAGTGTATGCCGTTCTGTCCACCCCCGAAGGCGTGGACCGTGCCTTTGCGAAACTCGACAGCATCAAGGCCGATGTCGTCTGGTGGGAAGCTGGCGCGCAGCCTCCGCAGCTGTTGGCTGACGGCGAAGTTGTGATGTCGACGGCTTATAACGGACGTCTGTTCGCTGCCGCGATCAACGAAGGCAAGCCGTTCCAAATCGTTTGGGATGGTCAGATCTATGAAAACGAAATGTATGTCGTTCCGAAGGGCGCGCCAAACAAAGATCTGGCAATGGATTTCATCCGTTATGCCACTTCGACCGATGGTCTGCGCGCACAGGCACAGCACATCTCGTACGGCCCAGCCCGCAAGTCTTCAATGGCAACAGAATTGCTGTTCAAGGACGGCAAGACTGTGATGGCGCCACACCTGCCGACCGCACCAGAGAATCTGGGCAATGCCCTGCTGACCTCGGCTGACTTCTGGGTCGACAAGGACGCAGAACTGAACGAGCGTTTCCAGGCTTGGTTGGCGCAATAATCGGGCTTTAGCCCAACACCGGGCGCGGAGCACATCCCGCGCCCGGACTTCAAGCAAAGGGACCAGGCATGACCGAGGCCGCGACCGAACTTCTGACCACCGCCGACGGCCGCCCTTTGAAAGAAGCGCTTGCCACCGCTCAGTCCCGCGCGAAACGTCGGGCGTTCCTTTTGGTCTTGCCGCTCTTGGTCTTTGTTTTGCTGACCTTTTTAGTGCCGATCGGCTATATGCTGAAACGTTCGGTCGAGCATGACGGCTTTTCCCGATCGTCTCCCACGCTGACCCAATGGTTTAAAGAAAACCCCGAATTCGACCATATGAACCCGCCGGAACAGGCATATGCTGCTTTGGTGACGGATCTGGCTGAAATGCAGGCCACCAAGAACACTGGCATGGCCGGCACACGCATCAACTATACTGTTCCTGGTTCCATCAGCCTGTTCAAAAAAGGTGCCCGCGAAGCCGCCGCAATGCAGCCTCCCTTCAAAGGGGCGATGCTGGCGCTGGACCCAGCATGGGGCGCACCTGAGTTGTGGTATGCAATGGAATCTGCGTCGTCAGAACTGACGACCGATTTCTACAAGGTCGCCGCGGATCGAAAACTGACCGAAACCGGATGGGAACGCGGTGACGACAAACAGCGCATCTATCTTTATCTGTTTTTCAAAACCTTCGTGGTGTCAGCCATTATTACTGTGATCTGCCTGTTGCTGGCTTTTCCAGTCGCGCATCTTTTGGCAATCTTGCCGATGGCCAAGTCTTCTTTGCTGATGATCCTGGTCTTGTTACCGTTCTGGACATCATTGCTGGTGCGAACGACAGCATGGATCGCGCTCTTACAGGAGCAAGGTATCGTCAATGATGCGCTGGTGGGGTTAGGGATCCTGGCTGACGATAACCGATTGACGATGATGTACAATATGACTGGCACCATTGTGGCGATGACCCATGTGCTGTTGCCGTTCATGATCCTGCCGCTTTATTCAGTGATGAAGGTCATTCCGCCGTCCTATGCCCGCGCCGCGCGGTCCCTTGGGGCGACGAGCTGGACCACCTTCCGGCGGGTTTACTTGCCGCAAACATTGCCGGGCATCGCTGCGGGTTCGCTTTTGGTGTTCATTTTGGCCGTCGGTTACTACATCACGCCAGCTTTGGTCGGCGGGGCCGATGGGCAGCTGATTTCGAACCTCATCAGCTTTCACATGACCAAATCCAACTGGTCAATGGCCGCAGCCCTTGCTGCCATGCTGCTTGCAGCCATTCTGGCACTTTATTGGATTTACGATCAGTTGATCGGCGTTGACCGCCTGAAGCTGGGTTAAGGAGAATATCATGGCGCTTCCTACCTATGCATCGCCGCTGGAACGGGTCTGGTACTATACCTATCTGGTGATTTGTACGCTGATCTTCATCTTTCTGATCGCGCCGATCCTGATCGTCATTCCTTTGTCTTTTAATGCCGAGCCTTATTTCACGTTCACTGAAAAGATGCTGACCTTTGATCCGGCTGGCTATTCCCTGCGCTGGTACGACACGCTGCTGACCCTTGGCCATCCTGGTTCAGATACAATGCGCGACGAGGCGTGGTGGAGTGCTGTCTGGGAACGCTCAACCTGGGTGCAAGCGGCCAAGAATTCCTTCTGGGTGGGTCTTTGGGCCACTATTCTGGCCACGTTTCTTGGAACCGTTGCTGCCCTCGGCCTATCGCGTCCAGAAATGCCCTACCGTCGTCTGATCATGGCGATCTTGATCAGCCCGATGATTGTGCCGATCATCATCATTGCGGTGGGGATGAGCTTTTTCTTCGCTCAGGCATGTGTGCCACCCGACAGCATTTGGTCGACGATTTTTGGGCCGTTCCTGTCCGAAAAGGGCTGTCTCGTGAATTCTCATCTGGGGGTGATCGTCGCTCATGCTGTGTTGGGCATCCCGTTTGTGATCATCACGGTCACCGCCACTCTGTCAGGTTTTGACCAGTCGCTGATCCGCGCGGCCCATTCACTGGGTGCAAACCCACGCACGACGTTCTTTAAGGTGGTGATGCCGCTGATCCTGCCCGGTGTGATTTCAGGCGCGTTGTTCGCCTTTGTCACGTCGTTTGACGAAGTGGTGGCGGTGCTGTTTATTGCGGGCCCTGATCAGCAAACCATCCCAAGACAAATGTTCAACGGCATACGTGAGGCGATCAGCCCGGCGATTTTGGCGGTGGCAACATTGCTTGTGATCATCTCGGTGGCGCTGCTGACAACGGTAGAATTGTTGCGCCGCAGGTCAGAGCGGTTGCGTGGCATCACGCCACATTAAAGCGCCGTCATAGGTTAATCTGCAATACTATAGGGCAGGACGCCGCGGCGATCCGGGTTGACCGTTAAACGTCGCTCTAGCGGCGGAACTGATCGTTGGTGGCAATCGGGGCGCTCGCAGATGCGACAGGAAATGCCTATGGGTTCAAACCGACCTTTCAAGTCAAGTCCGTCACTATAGACCAGCGATGCGGCATGGCTGATCTCGCAGCCCAAGCCGATTGCATAGCGGCGAACCGGTGCCAGAAACGCGCCTCCCGGTTTAGAGACGTCGCGCGCAAGGCAAAGGTAGCGCACGCCGTCTGGTGTCTCGGCCAATTGCCGCAGAAAATGGCCGGGCGTTTCAAAGGCGCGGTGCACGTTCCACAAGGGACAAGCCCCACCAAAGCGCGCGAATTGCAGTCTTGTGGCCGAGTGGCGTTTGGTGATCGTTCCTGCTTGATCGACGCGGACAAAAAAGAACGGAATGCCCTTGGACCCCGGGCGTTGCAACGTTGACAGACGGTGCGCAACTTGTTCGATAGAGGCGCCGAACTGGTCTGCCAGCCGTTCAAGGTCGTGCCGGGTGCTTTGCGCTGCGGCCAGAAAGGCGCGGTAAGGCAGTAGCGCTGCACCTGCAAAATAGTTTGCCAAACCGATCTTGGCGATATCGCGGGCCTCGCGGGTTTGAAACCGTGCCAGATCAAGCGTCGCCTCGATCAGATCATTTTGGCTTTGCTGTGCCACTTGATACAGCAGTTGAAACCGCTGTGATGCAGGCGACGCGCGTGAAGAGATTGTCAGATTCCGTTGCGATGGATCATAGCTGCGCAAGTCATCAATGTCGGAAAATGATACATTTATTCCTTGACGTTTCAACGCCTCGGTTGCGAATAAAACGATGTCATTTCTTGTGGTTATACCCGCGACAAACTGTTCGGCAGCGCGGTCGATGGAATCGATGTAATTGTCGCAATAGTGAAAGAAGTCACGCACCTCTTCCCAAGGAGATGCACGCAGAGATGCCCCGTCGGCACCCAAAGATTCGTCTAACGATGCGAGACGCTCGTGCCCTTGACGGTATGCGCGGTGCAGGTCCAAAATCGCGCGGGCAAGGGCAGGGGCATTCGACGCGGCAAGGCGCAAATCGGCCACGGGTGGGGCCGCGGCAAAAATCGGGTCGGCGAATGCTTCGCGCATATCGGCGACTAGACGTTCTCCTTCGCTGACCGACAGTTCGGTGACATCAAGGCCGAACTCTTGCGCAAGGCCCAAAACAACTGCGACAGACACCGGTCGGTGATTGTTTTCCATCTGGTTCAGATAGGGCAGGGACACACCCAGCTTTTCGGCAAACTGGCGTTGGGTCAGCCCGACCCGGATCCGAAGTTCCCGCAGTTTCGCGCCAGCATAAAGCTTTTGGATAGCCATTATCTATTCGGGCCTCACAGGGTTTGCAAACCTCATGTTGGCTTTGCAAACTGGTGCCGTCAAGGCCCTGTTCCGCGTTATAGACCCAGCGCCCTGGCGCGGCGGATCACCAGCAAGATCGCCAACACCGAAGCTATGGAACAAACGAGCATCAGCAGAACCAAAGGCAATTCGGTGGCACCTGGCGGCAAAAGCGCCCCGGCCAGAGCGGCCAGAGCGGCCCCGCCCCCGATGATGATCGCCCCGCCAAGACCCGAAGCTGTACCCGCAAGATGCGGCCTGACCGACAAAATCCCCGC
>JAAFIJ010000143.1 GCA_013298675.1 Rhodobacterales bacterium
GCCAACGAACCCAATCCCCAGCACAAAAGGCGCAGAGATTGACCGCAACGCCTTGTCAAAATCTGTCGTCTCTTGTTCGGCGATCGGATACAGTCGGTCAGACAGTCGCGCCCTTGCCGCCGCCCCAATTGAATCAAGATCACCGATCACTGCTTCAGGTTCTGCCCCCAAACGCAATGCCCGGTCAGCGCCCCCATCGGCGGCAACAAGTCTTGGCGCAAATTCCAGCGCTTTGCGCAGCAAACTGGCCCCAAAAGGCCCGCCACCCGCAAGCGTTATTCCTTGCAAAGATTCGACAATCATCCGTTTCATCACCACACTGTTAACCGAATTGAGGCAAAGACCCTAGACCGAGAACACAATCAATCCTTTAAATCACCTCGTTATGTCCACGGAATTGGACCTTCCTTGGGGCAGAACTGTTGAGTGGACTTTATGAGAGGCAAGCATCCGATGATCGGTGCGAGTAAAATTTTAACGGTATCCTACGGAACTTTCAGCTGTACGCTCGAAGGGTTCGATGACCCGTTCAACACCATGAAGGCGATTGCGGAGTATTTCCGGGATCTTGCCGCAGGTGATCGCTATTTCGGCGCAGAGCCTCCTATCCCTGACGCGGCCATGCTGCACCGAATTGCAGAGCGGGAAATCCACCGCCGGGTTGATGCACAGATTCAAGACAACGGCGTCATTTTGCGCGCGGCAGAGGCCACGGTTGCACCTTCAACCGCTGGGCACGCTGATGTTGAGGCGCCAGCGCCTTCAGACGTGGCAGATTTTAACGCGCCTTTCGCCGCTGCAGCACCACGTTTGAATGATGCAGTTGCCGAAAGCGTTGCCGCGAAACTTGCAAAACTGCGCGCTCGTGAAAAGGCCGCACAGGACCGCAATTCGACCACTGTCAGCGCAGCATCTGTCGCAATCGGCCTAACTAACGAAAGTAACGATGACGATTTTGCTGCCGAAGAAACGTCCCGAAGCAACCACGCCGAGATGCCCAAAGGCACAACAACCGACCTTGCGTCGTTGTTGCCTTTGCCGAGCCAGGACGACGCGTTCGAAAACGAAGATTTCCCAGAAGAGTATGAAGAGGTCGGATTTGCCTCCGGTCCTGAAGAGCGGGTTGACGATCTGCTGAGCGAAGACCTCGACAGCTTTGACATCGCTGATCTCGTCCGTCTAGACGGCGTCGCGTCGCCTATGGAATCCGAAGCAGACGTGCAAGGCGACGTCGACTCGGACGATCTTGAGGCGTCCGAACAAAACCATAAGACTGCCGGCGTCGAAGTCGATGGGTTCGACATCGAGGACGCGCCTGCCGGATGGCCTAATGCCAGCCCGGTGGTTGCCCCCTCTGATCTTGAAGCCCAAGACAGTGACGACACTCTCGGCACCGATGAAGGCGAAGTTGCCGCACGCGATGACAACGACTTTGATGCGCCCGAGATCAATTTTGACGCGCAAAATGAAATCTACGAGGCGATCGACGTCGAAGTCGTCTCTTCTGACGACGCCATGCTTGCATCACTGGGCGCAATTTTCGAAACATCTGAAAAGCCGTCTTTCAGTGCAGCGCAGACCATGGAAAATGTTTCTGCGCCAAAAGCTGATGCAGACGACAACGAACCTGAAACCGAATTCTCTTATGACTTGCAGCAGGATTTTTCGGACGAAGCACAGTTTGACGTCGAAATTGACCTGCCCATGGATGTGCAATCCCAACCAGAAGGCAGCGTAACCACCACTGAACTGCATGGACAGTCCTCACTGAATTCCGACGCCGACGATGAAGACGCATCGTTTGATGCCGAAGAACCTGTTGTTGTGGCCCCCGTTCGTCCGCGCGCCCGGGTGATCAAGATCCGCCGTGCTGATGCAGAGTTGGTGACCGAAATTCAGGCGCAGCAGGCCGGTCAAGCCACTTTGGATCACGGCGATGCGCCGCATGTTGCCCCAAAGGCCGAAGTTTCCGCACTGACAGACGAAGCAGAAGCGGCGCTACAGGCGGAATTGGCCGCATTAGAGGCCGATCTGGACGTTGGCGCAAACACGCTTGACGTGGATGCGCCTGCGATATCGAACGCGTCTGAGACTGTTGCACCTGCGATCCAATCTGACGAGGTGGCACCAACTCGCCCAAGACGTCGGGTGCGTAATTTGGGAAATCAGTTGCCCACGCACGATGGCAACGATTCTGCGGATCTCGCAAACCAAGGCGTTGACTTGCGCAAGTCATTTGGCAACGGCAATGAAGATGCGGCGCTTAGCCGCCTGATGGCGCAAGCCGACAACGAAATGGATGAGGTAGGCACGCGCCGCCGTTTGTCTGCGATCTCACATCTTAAGGCCGCTGTTGCCGCGACCGTTGCTGAACGCCAGATCAAAGCAAATCAACCCGGCGGTTTGGAAATTGAACCTCGCGCGGTTTACCGCGATGATCTGGAACGTGCTGTGGCAACGAACCAATCGCCACGCCCGACACGCCCGACAAATGGTGTTCCACCTCTGGTCTTGGTTTCAGCGCAGCGCATTGATTTGAAACGGCCAAATGCCGCCCCGGTTTCCGCACCTGCAGCTGTCACCGACAGTTCTCAACCGCGCGTAATCGTTCCAGTACGGCCTCGGCGGATCGCCCCGGTTCAGCAATCCTTTACGCCGAGCCCTGTGCAAAACGTTTCTCAACTTGGTCTTGACCCGAATACCCTTGCCGAAATTGACGCAGAAGACCTTGAAAACGCTTTGGATGACGAGGACGAAAACCTCTTTGCCGACAGCAGCAGTTTTGCCGAGTTTGCTGAAGGTTTGGGGGCGAATGGTCTGCCTGAACTCTTGGAAGCCGCCGCGGTATACTGTGCCCGCAGCCTTGGTCGGCCAGAGTTCACCCGGCCCTTGGTCCTACGTCAAGTGATGAGCATGCCCGGCAATGGATCGATCAGCCGAGAGGATTGCTTGATCCAGTTTAGCACGCTTTTGCGCCAAGGCCGTCTGGCCAAAACACGTCGCGGCCATTTTGCTGTGACCGATCGTTCGCCGATCCTGGCCGAAAGTTTAAAGACAGCGGGTTGAGTGCTGCCACTCAAACCCCAAAAAACGGGCGAAAGGAATCTCTTCCTTTTCGCCCGTTTTTCATTTTAATCAGCTCGTTATGGGTCAATCTTAGCAGATTTCCCTGCATCTGGATCCGGCTTGCCAATCCCAATGAACACCGCCTTGAATGGCAAAATCCACACCACGCCTAAGAAGATATAGGCTGGCACCTCGGCCCAAAATGGCAGACGCTGAATGGTACTCATCAAACTGATGGCGAGCACGATATACAGCGGCAATCCAACCAAAAGGATCAGCAACGAAAGCCTGCGCCGGGTCTTATAGCCAAGTGCCATGCCTGTGCTTCCTTAATCTGCGAACGGATCGGTGACCAGAATGGTGTCTTCCCGTTCAGGGCTGGTCGATAACAGCGCAACCGGACATTGGATCAGCTCTTCAATCCGGCGCACGTATTTGATCGCGGCACCGGGCAGCTCTGACCAAGACCGTGCACCGGCTGTATTCTCACTCCAGCCGTCCATTTCTTCATAGATCGGGGTACAGCGCGCCTGCTGATTGGCTGCCGTCGGAAGATAATCCAACCGCACACCGTCCAGATCATAGCCGATGCAGATTTTCAACGTCTTGAAACCATCAAGCACGTCAAGTTTGGTCAAGGCGATGCCAGAGACACCCGAAGTGGCACAGGTTTGGCGCACCAAGACCGCGTCAAACCACCCGCAACGCCGCTTACGCCCGGTGACAGTGCCAAACTCATGCCCACGTTCGCCCAAGCGCTCGCCATCAGCGTCCATCAATTCTGCCGGGAACGGACCTTCGCCCACGCGTGTGGTATAGGCTTTGACGATGCCCAGCACAAAATCAATCGCAGTCGGCCCAAGACCCACACCGGTTGCCGCCTGACCCGCAATAACGTTCGAAGAGGTTACAAACGGATAGGTTCCGAAATCGATGTCCAGCAGCGCGCCCTGCGCGCCTTCAAACAAAATACGTTTGCCCGCACGGCGCGCGTCGGTCATCACTTTCCAAACCGGCTTGGCATAGGGCAAAACCTGGGGCGCAATGTCGCGCAGCGCTTGCAGCAACGCCTCTTTGTCGATCGGCTCGATCCCCAAACCGCGACGCAACGCATCGTGGTGGCCCATCAGTCGATCTACTCGGGTAACCAACGTCGCCTCATCTGCAAGGTCTGCGACGCGAATTGCACGACGGCCGACCTTGTCTTCATAGGCTGGCCCAATGCCGCGTCCTGTGGTGCCGATTTTGGCGACTGCCGTCTGACCCTCTCGGGCGCGATCCAATTCGCCGTGGATTGGCAAGATCAGCGGTGCGTTTTCTGCGATCATCAGATTCTCAGGCGAGATTTCGACGCCCTGCCCGCGCAATTTGGCGATTTCCATCACCAGATGCCAAGGATCCAGAACCACACCATTGCCGATAACCGACAGCTTTCCGCCTCGGACAATGCCCGAAGGAAGAAGCGAAAGTTTGTACACTTTCCCATCAATAACAAGCGTATGGCCGGCGTTGTGCCCGCCCTGAAAGCGCGCGATCACATCTGCGCGCTCTGAAAGCCAGTCGACAATCTTACCTTTGCCTTCGTCGCCCCATTGGGCGCCCACGACAACTACGTTGGCCATAGGTTCGGTCCTTGCATCTGAGGGAAACCGTGCGTTCTATAGCGGCACACTGCGCCCGTTGAAACCGCAAAAACGATCCAAGGGAAAACTATGCTGCTTTACATCACACTTGGCACCAACGACCTGGCTGCTGCACAAAAGTTCTACGATGCGACTTTGCTCACTCTGGGAATCGTCCGGCGCGCAACGCAAGAAGACGAAATAGGTTATGGGAAGGCTGTGCCGAACATTGCGGGCGCACCCGAGGCTGACCCAAACGACATTCAACTGTGGATCACCAAGCCTTTTGATGGCCGCCCGGCAACTGTTGCCAATGGGTCCATGCCCGCATTTGACGCCCCAACCCGCGCATCTGTGGATGCATTTTACAACACCGCTTTGTTGCATAACGGCACAGACGAAGGCGCACCGGGCATCCGATACCGGCCCAACTTTTACGCCTGCTACCTGCGCGATCCCGATGGCAACAAAATCTCAGCCGTCTGTGTGTCGCCCGAGGATTAAGCCCCAGACAGTTGACCTACCCCCGCGCAAGCACCATTTCCCTATGCCGAAGGGGTTGCGCACATGCCCGCATCCGCCTAGATAGGCGCGTCATCTCAAGAAAGCTTTGCACCCATGGAAAACATCATCCTTACGGTCCACTTGATCCTCGCCCTTCTGATGATCGGTGTCGTCTTGTTGCAACGCTCTGAAGGTGGCGGCTTGGGGATGGGCAGCGGCGGCGGCGGAGGTGCGATTTCGGGTCGTGCTGCGGCGACAGCACTCGGCAAAATCACCTGGGTCCTTGCTGCCTGTTTTATCGCAACCTCGATCACTCTGACGATCATGGCCGCCAACCGGGCTGGATCAGACTCTGTTGCCAACCAACTTGGCATTGATGCGCCAGCGTCGGCGACGGCCCCTGCAACCGACACGCCTGCGGTCAAGCCAGAAGACCTGCTGCCGCCGGTTCCAGCGGACGCCCCAGCGACCCCGGCAAAAGTCGAAGACTGATACAATAGATTGACTGAACCCTGATTTTGCCTGCTGCATTTAGCGGTTGGGTTGCGCTTTGGCTTGTCCTGCTCTATTGCTCAACTCCCGTGATGTTCCGATTCTTTCCATCCGAATCGTGCGCAAATTGAACCAACACGGGAGCCCCCATGGCACGCTATATATTCATTACTGGCGGCGTGGTCTCCTCGCTTGGCAAGGGTTTGGCATCGGCGGCATTGGGGGCGTTGTTGCAAGCGCGCGGGTATACGGTCCGCCTGCGCAAACTTGATCCCTACCTGAATGTCGACCCCGGCACGATGTCGCCTTTTGAACATGGCGAAGTGTTCGTCACTGATGACGGCGCCGAAACCGATCTGGACCTTGGCCATTACGAACGGTTTACCGGCGTGCACGCCCGCCAGACCGACAGCATTTCCTCGGGTCGCATCTATTCCAACGTGTTAGAAAAGGAACGTCGCGGCGATTATTTGGGTAAAACTATCCAAGTCATCCCCCACGTCACCAATGAAATCAAAGACTTCCTGCGCATTGGCGACGAAGAGGTTGATTTCATGCTGTGCGAAATCGGCGGCACCGTGGGCGACATCGAAGGCTTGCCTTTCTTTGAATCCATCCGCCAGTTCATCCACGAACGCCCGCGCGGCCAGTCGATCCTGATGCACCTGACCCTGCTGCCATACCTCGCAGCAAGTGGTGAGTTGAAAACCAAACCGACGCAGCACTCGGTCAAGGAACTGCAATCCATCGGCCTTGCGCCTGACGTTCTGGTCTGCCGTTCCGAACATCCGATCCCGGATCGGGAGTTGGAAAAGATCGCCCTCTTTTGCAACGTACGCAAAGAGCATGTGATCCCGGCCTATGATCTGAAAACCATCTACAACGCGCCGCTGGCCTATCATGCGGCGGGCCTAGATCAGGCGGTGCTTGACGCCTTTGGCATCACCCCTGCCCCAAAGCCGAACCTTGCGCGCTGGGAAGATGTGATGGACCGCCTGAACGGGGCTGAAGGCGAAGTTCACGTTGCCATCGTTGGCAAGTATACGCAGTTGGAAGACGCCTATAAATCCATCGCAGAGGCATTGACCCATGGCGGCATGGCCAACCGGGTGCGGGTCCGCGCAGAATGGATCGACGCCGAGATTTTTGAACGCGAAGACCCAGCCCCTTACCTTGAAAACTTTCACGCCATCCTGGTGCCGGGTGGTTTTGGCGAACGCGGGACTGAGGGTAAGATCAAGGCCGCCCAATTCGCCCGGACGCGTAAGATCCCCTATCTGGGCATCTGTC
This sequence comes from Rhodobacterales bacterium, assembly GCA_013298675.1. Taxonomy (GTDB): domain Bacteria; phylum Pseudomonadota; class Alphaproteobacteria; order Rhodobacterales; family Rhodobacteraceae; genus JAAFU01. The sequence goes on from JAAFIJ010000143.1 coordinate 6,975, forward strand.
TGGGCATGCAAATGGCGGTGATTGAGGCAGCGCGTAACCTTGCCGGTATCACCAACGCAGGGTCAGAAGAATTTGATCATGAGGCGGGGGCAAAACGCTTTACCCCAG
>JAAFIJ010000144.1:0-858 GCA_013298675.1 Rhodobacterales bacterium
TTGGCGGATACGGGTCAGATCGGCGCCACGCAGGGATTTCAGCACCTCTGGGTCAAGACTGTCGAATTGCAGATAGACCTCGAACCCCGGCTTCAGTTTGGCCAGTTCGGCCACGAAAGCCGGATTACGGGCGATGTGCAGCCCGTTGGTGTTCAGCATCAGATGCCGGATCGGCCGAGCCTTGGCCGCTTGCAGGATTTCCAGAATTTGCGGGTGCAGCGTCGGCTCACCGCCCGAAATTTGCACCAGATCGGGTTCGCCCTCGCTTGCCACCAGCGCGTCCAGCATCGTTTCAATCTGGGCCAGACTGCGGGTGCCGGGGCGGTCGGGCGAACTGCCAGCAAAACAGATCGGGCAAGTCAGGTTGCAGGTCTCATTTACCTCGATAATGGCAAGGCAGGAATGCTGTTCATGATCCGGGCACAGCCCGCAATCATAGGGGCAGCCGTCATGGATGCGGGTCTGGAATTGCAAAGGCTTGTCGCCCGGTTTGATCCAGTCTTGTACCTGTCGGTAATAGGCCGGATCGGTCGAGATCAGCACCTTTTCCACCCCGTGCACGGGGCAGCGTTTCTGGTAGAACACCGCGCCATCCTGTTCGATGATCTTGGCAGGCACCGGGGCAAGGCAAGTGGCGCACAAGGATTGGGTCTGACCCAGAAAGCGGTATGAAGCGACCTTACGCGGCGTCGGAAGGTTGGCCAGCGGCTGTTGGTTCATTGCTGATCCTGTGGATCATGGTGACAGCGTAGGCCAGAAGGCCAAGACAGGCCAAGTGGAAAAGGTTGAACGGCCCGATTACTGCCGCGTAGGGTTTCAAAAACTCCCACAGGAACCGTTGCGCCGCATAGGTGGAGA
>JAAFIJ010000144.1:868-7081 GCA_013298675.1 Rhodobacterales bacterium
AAAAGCCGTTCCGCAGGAAATACCGGTCTTTTCGTGCAATCGCCCACAGGGCATAAGCCAGAAACGCCGCCATTGTCAGCGATTCATAGGCCGCGACCGGATGGCGCAGAATGCCGTCGCCCAAATCCTGCGACCACGGCACAGAAGTAGGGGTGCCGTAGGTGTTATCCTCCAGCCCCGACAGGGCGCAACCGATGCGCCCGACCGCTACCAAACCGGCAAAACCAGGGGCGAGGATCACCCCGGTTGAGCCGGTGATACCACGGCGGGTCTTGTAAACTTCAACCGCAAACACGCCGCCGACCAAGGCCCCAAGTATGGACCGGCCGATGGCGGGGATGCCGGTCAACCAAAGGTTCGCGCTGCCCAAGACGACGCTGCCGAGCAGGATGCCGAGGCCCAAAACGGGGAAATAGCTACCCCCCACCCTGAACGGTGACTTGGGCTGGTCAGGCATCCAGAAACGCTCGCAGGTCAGGATCAACCCAACGCAGGTTGCCGCTGCGAAAATGTCAAAGATTAGATGGGTCAGCATCGCGCTGTCCGCCCTGCGCGATCAGACCTCTTCGATGCGGATCGCGACCGGATCGCCCACCAGAACGCCTGTCGCGGCAAAGCGGCTGATGGCGTTGTTCACATCATCACGGGTGGCTTTGTGGGTGACGATCAGAACCGGGGCGTGAATGCCTTGGTGACCGTATTGACGCATCCTGTCGATAGAGATGCCCGCCTCGCCAATCGCCGTGGCGATTTTGGCCAACGCGCCGGGTTTGTCGAGCAGTGTCATGCGCAAGTAATAGGGCGCCGGCGTTGCGACTTTGGCCGCGATGGGCGACGCAAGCGTGGTGGCAGGCTGGCCAAAGGTCGGCAGGCGCACACCGCGGGCTATATCCATGACATCGCCCATTACGGCACTCGCGGTCGGGCCCATGCCCGCGCCGGGGCCGCGCATGACGATCTGACCGACAGAGTCGCCTTCCAGCACGACCATGTTTGTGCCGCCTTGCAGTTGGCCTAACGGATGGTCAGCTGGCACAAGGCAAGGGGTCATGCGCTGTTCCAGACCCCGTCCGGTCATTTGTGCCACGCCTAACAGCTTGATGCGGTAACCCATGTCGGCCGCATGGTTGATATCGTCGATCGAAATCGCCCCGATACCTTCCAATTCGACCGCATCAAATGACACTTTGGTTCCAAAGGCGATGGCCGCCAGCAACGAAAGCTTGTGACCCGCATCAATGCCGCCAACATCAAGGTTTGGATCCGCCTCCAAATAGCCCAATTGCCGCGCTTCTTCAAAGACTTGATCATAGGGCAAGCCCGCGCTTTGCATCCGCGTCAGGATGTAATTGCACGTGCCATTCATCACGCCCATCACGCGCTTAATCTGGTTTCCGGCCAAGCCCTCGGTCAGGGCCTTGATCACCGGGATGCCGCCCGCGACGGCCGCTTCAAATCGGATCACGCGGCCTTTGGCCTCGGCTGCCAAGGCCAAAGCGTGGCCGTGGTGTGCGAGTAGGGCCTTATTGGCCGTCACGACATCTTTGCCCGACGCAATTGCAGCCTCTGTTGCAAGGCGAGCCGGGCCTTCGTGGCCGCCCATGACCTCGATAAACACATCGACATCGTCGCGTTTGGCCAAAGCCACAGGATCGGTTTCCCACGCGAAACCTGAAAGATCGGCATCACGATTTTTGCTGCGATCGCGCGCTGACACGGCGGTAATCACCACCGAGCGTCCGGTCCGCGCCTCTATCAAGGCTGCATGGTCATGCACGATTTTCACAACGCCAATACCAACAGTTCCAAGACCGGCAAGTCCAAGGCGCAAAGGTGCGGGCATAGCAAACTCCGTATTGCAGTGTGTTGCGTGCGTGTTAGCCGTTTCAGCCCTGCGGCGCAACGCGGCTTGACCAGTTCTTGCGCGCGCAATTTACAATCCAGATAGTGGACTACTGATTTTGCGCCATCGCCTGTTGACCACGTCGCCGCAAATTGGCCGCGCGCGCGTCAAGAGCTGCGCCAGCCGCTTCAGCAGCAGAGCTACGCGCAGGCGGCTTTAGGTGTTCGGTCGGCAGCAAAGGCGGCGCACTCCCCCCAGCAGCAAGCGCTTTTTCCGCCGCGTCCACCTCGGGAAAGCTGGCGCAGGCCGACAAAAGCAGAAAAATCAGCAAGGAGCGTTTCATTGCGAAAGCATAGCCCGCAAGGTCACTACGCAAAACCCCTAAAACCCTTTTGGTTTCAGATCAATTGCGAAACTCCGCCCTAATGTGCGGGCTTTATGAACGTGCCGTTGCGCAATTCTTGCACAGCCAAGGCCAGTTCCGCCTTGGTGTTCATCACGATAGGCCCGTGCCACGCGACAGGTTCCTGAATCGGCGCCCCAGAAATAAGCAGAAACCGAATGCCGTTTGGCCCAGCCTGAACCGTCACTTCATCGCCTTTGCCAAATTCGACCAGTGTCCGGTTGCCCGACATATCGCGGATGTTCAACTCTTGCCCCGCGATCTCTTTTTCCAACAACACCCCACGTGGGCGTGCGGCATCGGCAAACCGACCAGATCCTTCGAATATATAGGCAAAGGCTTGTCTGCGAGTGTCGACTTTGAACGTTCGCTTCTTTTCCGGCGGCACAAAAATATCAAGATATTGCGGATCAGCGGCGATGCCATCTACTGGGCCAGTTTTGCCCCAGAACGAGCCAACGATCACTTTCACAGTCGTGCCGTCATCTTCCATCAATTCTGGGATCTCATTGCCTTTGACATCCTGATAGCGCGGTGTTGTCATCTTCAGATGGCTGGGCAAATTCGCCCAAAGTTGAAAACCGTGCATCTGACCCGATGCGTTTCCTTTGGGCATTTCTTGGTGCAAAATCCCCGAGCCTGCGGTCATCCACTGCACATCGCCGCCTTTCAGGGTTCCGCGATTGCCAAGGCTGTCGCCGTGTTCAACCGCGCCTGCCAAGACATACGTGATCGTTTCAATGCCGCGGTGGGGATGCCATGGGAACCCCGCGATATAGTCGCGTGGGGCGTCGCCGCGAAAATCATCGAACATCAGGAAGGGGTCAAGCCGCGACGGGTCACCAAACCCAAATGCGCGGTGCAAATGCACGCCCGCGCCTTCCAACGTGTGTTTGGCTTGGCTTAGATTTGTGACTGGACGGATCGACATTGTTTTGCCCCCTGAAATTCATAAGGACAAACTAGGCAGAGATGTCCTGCGCAGCAATTCCAGAAAGGAACCAAGCCAATTGTGCATTTTTGCACAATTGGCTTGGTATTCAGGGTTCAGTCTATGAGGATTACGATGAGCAGACAATTCCATTGAAGCAAATCCGCGGCACAAAACGCGGGCGTGTCACGACAAACTGTTTGATCGTTTGACGGCCGTCGTCGATGATTTGGTCCGCTGCAGTGACGTTGTAAAACGGGACTGCGAAGGCCGCAAAAAACTGAACCTCGGTTTCGACGATGATCGCGGTATCGCCATCAGACATAGCCGGGATGCGGCAACGTTCTGGGGCGCTGACCATATTGGCGCAATCGGCAAAATTCGCAAGCGTTGCTGTTGTCAAAGCAGGCATTGCCCCACTGGGAGAGTTCGACCACAGCACTTCAAATCGGTTGTTGATCCCGCTCCACGTAATCGACGTGACGCGCATTTTGGAATCTTGATCCGAATCAATCATATATTCCAGAAGGTTACGCAAGCCAGTTATATAGGGCGCATCAATCGTACGCATTTCCCGCGACAGCATATCCGCAATCGAATAGGTCGCGCGCTGCACGTTGTTTACGGAACGATACGCGTCCCAATAGACAAACATCGCCATATAGGCCCAGCACATGAACGGCAAAACCATCAAGGTTTCGGCAATCAGCGTGCCGTCTTCGGCCCGGATAAATCGGCGTAAGAGAGAGCGGGGAGAGCGCATTTTATTCATGCTCCTTAACGCGGTTCTGTAACAAAAGTGGCGACTGACGTCAGGTAATAGCCACCATTGCCGTCTTTTGGCAAAAGCATCCCCAGACCGACAGTCGGGAAAATCGCGTCTTGGGCAATACAGGCGCGTAGGAGCATGACGTCGTTTTGTTGGCCAATATCCAGCGTTGTGACCGGCACCACCGCTTGCGAGCGGTCCTGGCACGTGATCGCTGTCGCTGGCAGATTCCAACTGGTGGTGTTGATGCGCACCATCTCCAGCGTCAGAGCGGTCGAACAGTCGTGCAAAATCACCGTCCGGCTGCAAATTTCGGACTTTAACGACGCAGGCGTAGGGTTCGTCAACCGCCCAAGGCGCAATTCCCGCATGGTCCGCTCTACCGCTTGATCAAGCATGATCGAGCGGGTCATCAGCAAGCCATTTTCAAACGACGACACAAAGACCAGCAACAAGACAGGGACAGCCATGACGAATTCGACAGAGGCCGTACCGTCCTCGCGACGGAAAAACTTTGCGCCAAGGCGGCGGATCGCGCGAAACATTACTTCAACCTCAACTGGCTAATATTGCTGGCGATGGCCCGAAATGCCGTGCTGATCTGCAAGCCGTCAGCGTCAAAATAATACGATGGTGCAGAGGCGCAGGCCTGAAGCTCTGTTTGTCCGGCGGTGGGTGCCTCGAATGCGATCGTGTAGATCACCACACCTTTGGCGCGTGCTTGGGTGCAAAGCGACTGCAACTGGGAGTTCATTGTGCTTGTCGGCGTTTGAAGGCGGAACATGGCCATTGCGTTGTTGTACTGGGTGGAACGCGTGCTGTTTGTGGTGCCCAGCGGCATCGCGTAATACTGCCATGCAACAAAGCTGGTCCGATGGCGCGCCCAGACTTGTGGCCAGGTTTGCTGCGTGACACCCCCGCCAGAGTTCCATGGGGCCGCAAGCCATTTGTTTTGGTGCGGAACGTAGTATTCGTTCGCGCCAGCGGTGGCAGGACGCCCGGTTGTATGGCGGACAGAGACGTTGCCATCGCCGTTGGAACGATAGATCGGCGAATTGCCTGATTTATAGGCTTCTTGAACACGCTCCTCTGCCCAGTGCTCACCGTCAGTCATCAAAATGACGACCTTCATCGAGTCTGTATCGGCATAAAATGCAGGCCGGCTTGCGAGTTCCGGGGGCATTTGGCCCAGGCCGATCATATTGGTGAACAGTGACTTCATGCTGGAATCGAGCAACGACGTGCCCCATTTCATTCCCGCATTGATCGAAGTGGCACCTGTGGCTTCGAGACCGTCGATAACGTTCTTAAGCTCTGAAATAACATTTGTCGGCGGCACGATGACATTTTTGGTTGAAGGCTTACACCAAACATTTGAAGGGTCTTGTAAGGCCTGGGAATTGGTTGGCGAAAGAAACCCAACTGCAGTGCTCGTTGACGACAAGGTGTCGGCATTTGCGGTCATCGACATCGGCGCACTGGTCGACATCTCTAGCGTTGTATATGCCGAAGCGGGCAGATCAAAACAGTTCATATTGGCGACGTTCGGGTTGTTGGTCGCGTTGAACTTTGACCGGAAGGTCTGGGTCATGTTGACCTGACCATTGAACGGAACAATCGCGATCGAAATCTTTTTCTCGGTATCTGTTAACAAAACTGTATCAACAAATTCCTTGGCAGCATTTTTAAGGTTTGTGATCTTGTTGTTGCTGGCCATCGAACCAGAAACGTCGAGCACCATCGAAATTTCGATGTTGTTGATGCGCTGCTCTGCTTCTGACCAACCAGTTGCGGCCAGTGAGTTCACGCCAACGGTTGCCAAGAACGGCGTCTCGGTGACAGCCGCGGCTTTTGCCTTCACGTTGCGAAAACTAATGCCTTGGGTCACTGTCACGTTGGTCAAATAGCTTGAGAGGCCAGCCTTCAGAAAGTAGTCCTCGACAACAGTGGTCGGAGTGCGCTTTTGGGTCATGGCGGCAGCGGCCAGCGTGCTGCGATCCAAGGTGTTTTGAAGGGCGACGCGGTTGTTTTCAAACCGCATCATATCAACCGCCACGCCACCGATCATCATCATCAACATGAAAAGCGTGATCGAAAAGATCGTCAGATTGCCGTCTTCATTTGCCCTAAAGCGGCGCGCACGATCAATGACGGGTGTCAAAACCTGGCGTTGTGACCACTTTACCTGCAAATCGTTGAACAACATCCGTAACCTCCAAATGTTCTGTCGAAACCTTGAACAAGGCTCAACGCGGAACAGTATTTGG
>JAAFIJ010000145.1 GCA_013298675.1 Rhodobacterales bacterium
GACCCTGTGCAATCGATGCTTTCCTGCCTGTGATGAAGCCGAGGTGACCTGCGATGAGGTGACGATCGTAACCCCGGCAGATTGGGCGTTGTGCCAAAGGACATGAAACAGCGACGCGCGGTGAATGGCGGTGCCGGGCGACCCCCGCGCATAGTCGACGTCCAAAGCAAGTGCACGCCCAGAATGACCAATCATCCGCGCCAAGGGCGCGCCCAAGTTGCGCACCAAGTCCCCCGGGCCAAGCGCATCAAGCACCGCAAGGCCGACGGGCTGAATGACCAAACCCGAACCGATCGGCCGTGGCACGTCAAACCGCTCTATCAAATGCACCCGGTGACCGTCTTGGGCCAGAAGACTTGCTGCCGCCAAACCGCCAATGCCTGCGCCAACGACTGCGATATCTAATGCTTTCATGGGGGCATTTTCGGTGTTTCAGGACGGTTTTGCAATCACGAGTAGGGTGGGGATTCCAGACTATTCAGATGGGTGCAATGGCGTTAAGCATCGTTAGCAGCGATTTATGCGGGGCCTAAAGATGGACGGATGGATCATTATGGGTTTAGTTGCGCTTCTTGTTGTTCTGGCCGTTCCAGTGCTGTTGATTGTTTTGTTTGTCAAATTCGGCAACTTGCGCAGTCGGGTCGAGCAGCTTGAAACCCACATTCGAGATTTGAAAACCGCGCTTGACCAGCAAGCAACCCAATTCGAACCGCAAGCTGTGCGTATGACGCAAACTGCGGTTGCGCAGGCATCCGATGCCAATCCCCAAGATCAACTGATTGCAGATGGGCCTAAAGCAATCGGCCAAACGTTCGAACAGACGTCGGATGAGCAAATTGAAACGATGCCGATTGGTGTTGAAACCCACAGTGAACTGTCCGAGCCAGATACTAAGACAGCCCCATTCAACTCTCCTTGGCCTACTCTGGTGACATCAGAATTGATAGAACCTCGTCAAAACCCTACGCAAGTATCCTCTCCAAACCGGATCGACGGGTTGTTTGTGTGGGCTAAAAACAATTGGGTTTATGTGATTTCCGCGATTTCCTTGGCTTTGGCCGGGATATTCTTTGTCCAATATGGCATGGAAAAGGGGCTTTTGCCGCCGGCAGTGCGGATCCTTTGTGGCTTGTTATTTGGTGCGGGCTTGATCGTGGCAGGTGAATGGGTGCGCCGCAGGTACGGCGATGAGGGGGAGACCTCGACTGTGCATCTGCCTTCGGTGTTCTCGGGCGCAGGGCTGGTGTCGATGTTTGCGGCGATCCTTGCGGCGCGTCAAATGTACGGCCTCATTGGCCCCGAATTGACCTTTGCCGGACTGTTGGCCACTGCCGCGATCGCTTTGGTGCTCGGCTGGTTCTATGGTCCGCTGTTGATCGGCGTTGGCTTGATCGGCGCAACTGCAGCACCGTTCATCGTGGGCGGAAACACAGCGCCCGGCCCATGGCTCTATGGCTATTTCGCGCTGATATTGTCTATTGGCCTTGGGGTTGATGCAATGCGGCGGTGGGTTTGGGTGTCAGTGCTTTCATTGGGGCTTGGCTACGGCGGTGCGTTTGTGATGATGTCCGCGGGGGCAGGTGTTGCGGGCTGGATCGCCTTCCTTGTGCTTGCGCCGATTGTGACGGTGATTTTGCCACGTTTGGCGATGATCCCGACCCACCCGGGGCCAGCAATTTTGCAAAGCTTGGTGAAATCTGACACCTGCGTCGCACCCAATATTCCGACGATGCTCGCTTTCGGAGCGGCCCTCGCATCCTCGGCCCTCTTGGCCCTGCAAAGCAGTGGTTCTGCCACTGATGCGATGTTGGCGGCAGGTGCTTTGACCCTATTGGCGCTGGCCTTTCTGCTATGGGCTGATCGTGCAGAGGGATTGGCCGATCTGGCACTATTGCCCGGCCTTGGATTGCTGTCTTTGGTGGCAGCGTCTGGGCTTCAACAATCGGAAATGGCACGTGGCTTTGCAGCCCAAGCCATCGCCCTGCGCCCTCCCGAAACTGCGGCCCCGATGACTGTAAGTTGGCTCTTGTTGATGGCCACTTTGATCAGTGCCGCTGCCGCTTGGCGTGCCTCTCGACTGGCAGAGTCGTTGCGGATTGGGTTTGGTTTGGCTTCGGTGCTGCTTGCGCCCTTGGTTGCGGTGACGTTTGAGCTGTTGTGGAACCCTTCGGTGGTTTTGGGCGTCTATCCTTGGGCCTTACACATCATCGCACTGGCTTGCGGGGCCACGGGGCTTGCGCTGCATTTTGCCAAACTGGACCGTGATGATCTGCGCCTGACGGCCTATGCCACCTTGTCGGCGCTTTCATTGATTGCCTTGGCATTGTTCTTGCTGACCACCAAATCGGCGCTGACCTTGTCTCTCGCCGTGTTGGCGCTGGTGGCTGCTGCTTTGGACCGCCGGTTTAAGTTGCCCGAGATGGGCTATTTCATCCAATTGGCCGTGGCCGTCATCGGCTATCGTTTGTTGGCCGACCCTGGGTTGGGCTGGGCGCTGCAAGCACCACTCGGCGTGGTTTTGTTGGCTTTTGTCGGTGTCATTGGCTTGCTGATTGCCGCACATTGGCAGTTGGCACCGCTGGAACGTTTGATGCCGAAAGGGGTGCTAGAATCAGCCATCGCCGGGTTGTCCGCGATTTTGGTCAATATCTTGATCCAGCGCTGGTTGATGCCCGAAGGCAGTACCGCGTTTCCGAAATCCCATTGGTCGGCCACGTTGAACGCCATGCCTTGGCTGGTCTTGATGCTGATGCAGGTGTACCGCGCTGCGCTGGGTGGCCCATTAAGGCCGCTGCGCTACGCGATTGCTGCCATCGCGGGGCTTTTCGCCGCATCCGGGATTTTGTTGGCATTGGTGCCGTTCAACCCCTTGTTTACCTATTGGGCCGAAGATCCAAGCGGCCTTGTCCGTGGACCCCTGATCCTTGACAGTTTGGCCATGGCCTATGTGATGCCTGCGGTCATATTGCTGCTCGCAGTTTGGAAACTGTCGGAACAATTGGGCAAGCTTAGGACACCGTTTATCGGTGTTGGGGTGGGGTTGATCGCGGTCTATGCCGGGTTGGAAATCAGGCGGATTTGGCAAGGCGATTGGCTTGGTGTTCCGGGCGTGGTGCAAGGAGAACTCTATACCTATACCGTAGCACTGATGGTCCTTGGTGCGGGCTTGCTTTACATGGCGATTCTGCGCCGGTCGCTGCTGTTGCGGCGCGTTGCGATGGCGGTGATCGGGCTGACCATCGCCAAGGTGTTCTTTATTGATGTCGCGGGCCTGACCGGGTTGACCCGCGTTTTCAGCTTCCTTGGTTTGGGGCTGTCTTTGGCCGGGTTGGCATGGCTGAACCGTTGGGCAGGCGAGGTGTCGGTCAAGTAACGCCAGACCCATAGCTGCGGCCCCTTTACCGCAGCACCGCCGTTTCTTATAAGGCCCGCATGGAACGCATCTTCGCGATCATCATTCGAATTATCGGCCCGGCGATCTGACACTTCAGACGCCGGGAGTTTTGGCGCATGCGCCCACCCGATACCCGAACCCATCTGAGGACCGCTTTTATGTGCGCAGATACCCCAAATACCGATCCGAACACCCCTGACTACCGTGACACCGTGTTTTTGCCGGAAACCGAATTTCCGATGCGCGCGGGTCTGCCGCAGCGAGAGCCTGACTGGTTGGCGCGTTGGGCCAAAATCGGTGTCTATGACCGCTTGCGCGAAAAATCGGGACGTGACGCGTTTACGCTGCATGATGGCCCCCCCTATGCCAACGGGCACCTGCACATCGGTCATGCGCTGAACAAAATCCTGAAAGATATGGTTGTCCGCAGCCAACAGATGATGGGCAAAGATGCCCGCTATGTGCCCGGTTGGGATTGCCACGGTCTGCCCATCGAATGGAAGATCGAAGAGCAATACCGCGCCAAGGGCCTGAACAAAGATGACGTCGACATCGTCGATTTCCGTCAGGAATGCCGCCGCTTTGCCGAAGGTTGGGTGGATATCCAACGTGAGGAATTCAAGCGTCTGGGCGTGACCGGCAACTGGGCCAACCCCTATAAGACGATGGATTACCACGCCGAGGCGGTGATCGCGGATGAGTTCATGAAATTCGTCAGCAATGGCAGCCTATATCAGGGGTCCAAACCGGTGATGTGGTCGCCAGTGGAAAAGACCGCACTGGCTGAGGCCGAGATCGAATATCACGATCACACCTCGCACACGATCTGGGCACGCTTTCCCGTCATTTTTGCAGGTGAAACCCGCGACCGCGCCCAATACGCCAATGATGAAGACGCATTTTTTGGCGAACAGCGGACCCTCTATTTGCCCGGAACATCAGTGGTGATCTGGACCACGACGCCTTGGACGATCCCGCAAAACCGGGCCGTTTCGTTCAATCCGGCGATTCAATATGGCGTTTATTGCGTTGATGCGGTGGCCGAGAATGCTACTGCGGTTGTCGGAGAACGTCTAATCATCGCTGACAAACTGGCCGAAGGTGTCTTCACATCGGCCAAAGTGACCGCTTTTACTCGCGAAACAAACTGCATGGCTGCCGATTTTGACGGTGTTTTGCTGGCCCACCCTTACCGCGGCATTGCAGACGGGCAGGGCGAATGGGACTATGACGTGCCGCTGTTGGCTGGCGATCACGTCACTGATGATGCGGGCACGGGGTTTGTCCATACGGCGCCTAGCCACGGTGATGACGACTATCAGATGGGTCTGAAATACGGCCTGCCGATGACCTATAACGTCGAGGCAGATGGGTCATATCGCCAGAACCTGCCGCTGTTTGGCGGCCAGTTCATCATCACTGCCGAGGGCAAAGAAGGTGCGGCCAACGTCAGCAACATCAAGGCTTTGCACGCACAGGGCGCGCTTTTGGCCAAAGGCAAGGTCAAGCATAGCTATCCGCATTCATGGCGGTCCAAAGCGCCGGTGATCTATCGCAACACGCCGCAATGGTTTGTGGCGATTGACAAGACGCTGGATGATGGCATGGGCACTTATGGTGATACGATCCGCCAACGGGCGTTGACGTCGATCAATGAGCTGGTCACTTGGACCCCGCAAACCGGCCGCAACCGTCTGCATTCGATGATAGAGGCGCGCCCAGATTGGGTGCTGTCGCGTCAACGTGCTTGGGGCGTGCCACTGACTTGCTTTACCAAAGTGGGGGCCAAGCCGACCGATGCCGATTTCATCCTGCGCAGCCCAGAGGTCAATGCACGGATAAAGGAAGCGTTTGAAGCCGACGGCGCAGATGTTTGGTATGTGCAAGGGTTCAAGGAAAAGATGCTGCACGGCATCGTGGATCCGTCGCAATACAACCAAGTCTTTGACGTGCTGGACGTGTGGTTTGATAGTGGGTCAACCCACGCCTTTGTCCTGCGCGACCGTGAGGATGGCAGCAGCGACGGCATTGCGGATCTGTACCTAGAAGGCACCGATCAGCACCGTGGTTGGTTCCATTCGTCTATGCTGCAAGCATGCGGCACCAAGGGCCGCGCGCCGTACCGGGGGGTGTTGACCCACGGCTTTACGCTGGACGAAAAGGGCATGAAAATGTCCAAGTCGGTCGGCAATACCGTGGCACCGCAGGCGGTGATTGACGAATACGGCGCAGATATTTTGCGGCTTTGGGTGGCACAGTCTGACTACACCATCGATTTGCGCATCGGCAAAGAGATCCTGAAAGGTGTCGCGGACAGCTACCGCCGCCTTCGCAATACCATGCGCTTTTTGCTGGGCAACCTTTCGGGCTTTACCGAGGCCGAAAAAGTTGATGCCAAGGACATGCCGGAACTGGAGCAGTGGGTTCTGCACCGCTTGGCCGAACTTGATGCCGAGGTGCGCAGCGGTTACGCCAAGTACGACTTCCAGGGCGTGTTCCAAAAGCTGTTTGCTTTCGCCACCACGGACCTCTCGTCGGTGTATTTCGACATCCGTAAGGACAGTTTGTATTGTGACGCGCCCAGCAGTTTGCGCCGCCGGGCTGCGCGGACGGTTCTGGACATCGTGTTCCACCGCTTGACCAGTTGGTTGGCCCCAGTTTTGGTGTTCACCATGGAAGAGGTTTGGTTGTGCCGTTTCCCCGGCGACGACAGCTCTGTCCACTTGACAGATATGCCAGAAACCCCGTCCGCTTGGTTGAACCATGCTTTGGCAGCCAAGTGGGACGGCATTCGTGCCGCCCGCCGCGTTGTCACCGGCGCCCTAGAGGTGCAGCGGACCGCCAAAGTGATCGGGGCCAGCCTTGAGGCAGCGCCGACTGTTTACGTGACCGATCCGGTTTTGTTGGCGACCCTGCAATCGGTGCCCTTTGCCGAATTGTGCATTACGTCGAACTTGCATTTGACCGCCAAAGCAGCCCCAGAGACGGCGTTCCAATTGGCCGACATTCAGGGCGTTTCGGTGGTATTCGACATGGCCGAGGGCGAGAAATGCCTGCGCTGCTGGCAAATCCTGCCTGAAGTTGGCGCCCAAAAGCATGGGCACACATGTAAACGTTGTAGTGACGCACTGGGTTGAAAAACGGGCAGGGGGAAACCTCTGCCCGATTTCTTTGCGACGGTCTTTGGTATGCGCTTAACCCGACCGAGCGCGCTTTGTAGGGTAAGGACGGTATTAAAGTGATCGCACACACCCACTTGGGTTTCTGGCACGATCCCAATGCCGCGCAGGAATTGAGGACTGTGTGATGGCTGTCGCAGGGATGATCACCCCCTTGGGCCCGATCAGTATTGAGGAAAGCGAAGGTGTGATCACGGCGCTGCACTGGCGCCAAGCGCCTAGCGCCGACACCCCATTGCTGACAGAGGCTCTGGCCCAATTGGCGGCCTATTTTGACGGACGTTTGATCCAGTTTGATCTGCCCTTGAACTATGGCACTGGGTTCGGCGAACGGGTGCGCCGCGCGATGTCGGCCATTCCTTATGGTCAGACCCGAACTTATGGTGATCTCTCGCGCACGATAGGTGCCCCCGCACAGGCGATCGGACAGGCCTGCGGGGCCAATCCTTTGCCCATCCTTATTCCCTGTCACCGGGTTTTGGGGGCCAAGGGTTTGGGCGGCTTTTCT
>JAAFIJ010000146.1 GCA_013298675.1 Rhodobacterales bacterium
TTGTCACCCGCATGCCTGATGCAAATGCAATAGCGCCGGTCTTGCCCGATCAAATTCAGTTGCCGCCGGGGCAGACGGCCGCAGCGGTGACCATGGGAAAAGGCTGGATTGCCGTCGTGACAGAGCAGCAATCGATCCTGATCTTTAACCCAGACGGCTCCTTGCGCCAAACAGTTGCAATCAACTGATCCATCAGGCTTGACGGTTCATACCAAAGACTGTTGCTATCTATGCACCGCAAAGACGCAAAACTGATGGGACTTGGAACATGATCGGCGATTTAGGGGCACGCGACGCGACAGAGCTGGCATCGCGCGTGGCCAGCGGTGAGGTGAGCGCCACAGAATTGTTGGATGCGGCGCTGCGCGCAGTCAGCGAACGTAACCCCGCCTTGAATGCCGTGGTCTTGATCAATGAGGACGCCGCCCGCAAGTCCATCACCCAAGGACTGCCGCGTGGCCCGTTTCGGGGTGTGCCGTTTTTGCTGAAAGACCTTGGTTGCGAGGCGGTTGATTTTCCCAGCCACAACGGCTCTCGTTTGCTGAAAAACACCACCTACAGCCAAGACTCTGCAATCTTTGATCGGATGCGGGCCACGGGTGTCGTCACTTTTGGGCGCACCACCAGTCCCGAAAGCGGCATCGGCGCGGTGACAGAGGCGGCAGTTTATGGCGGGCCCACGCGCAACCCCTGGAACACCGATCATACGTCCGGCGGGTCTTCGGGCGGTGCAGGTGCAGCAGTGGCTGCCGGGATCGTCGCTTTTGCCCATGGCTCTGATGGTGGCGGATCAGTGCGCATTCCGGCATCCAGTTGTGGATTGTTCGGCTTTAAACCCACCCGTGCCCGCCTGCCCGATGGTCCTTTTTCTGGCGAAGGCTGGGCGGGCATGTCGATTGACGGGTTTCTGACCCGGTCAGTGCGCGACACGGCGACGATGCTGGACGCCTGCCAAGGTCCTGATCTTGGTGCGCCTTATGCGGCCCCTGCCCTGACCCAAGGCCATGCCGCCGCTATCAGCCGTCCGCCAAAACGCTTGCGCGTGGCGCTGTGCGACACGACCTTTACCGGCGAGGCGATTGATCCCGAAGTGGCGCAAGTGGTGCGGCAGACGGGCCACTTGCTGGAAAGCCTTGGGCACAGCGTCGAACCAGGTCGCCCAAACCAAGCCGATGTGAACGAAATGATGCGCGCATGGACCGATATCGTGGCAGTCGGCACAGCGCTGGGGCTAGAGTCAGATTTGGACGGGCGCGCGCCCACGGCAGCCCAGGTTGAAGGTGTCAGCCGCAGCGCCTTGGCCCATGCCAAAACCCTTTCGCCAACGCGGTATCTTCAGGCGGTCGGACAAATCCACCGGTTTGGCCGCCAAATGGCGCAGTACTTTTCTGATGGTCCAGACATTTTGTTGTCTGCGACTTTGGCCGAACCACCCGCCAAAGTCGGCCGGTTTCATCACGACCGCGACGATTATGTGAACTACCGAATCGGGCCAAACGGCATTTTTGCCTATTCGCCGTTTTGCGCGGTGTTCAATGCCAGTGGGCAACCGGCCGCATCGGTACCACTTGGGTTTTCCAAATCCGGGTTGCCGATTGGCATCCATCTGGCCGCCCCTTACGGCGCGGATGAAACCCTTATTTCCCTGTGTGCAGAATTGGAACTTGCGGCACCGTGGGCCCACCGCCGCCCAAATATGCAGCACAGGGGCGGTCAATCCATCTAGCCCGCATCCCTTAGGTTGAACACAACAGCTTTCCTGTCGTTAAACAAAGTTTTCATTGCTTAAGCGCACGACCAGCGTCCAATATGATCAAAATTGACGGAGCGAGTCACCGTGAACGAAAAAGCCGCGAACGAAAAAGCTGTGATCCAGAAGAATGCCATCGAGGCCAGAAACATTGTCAAAACCTTTGGTGTGGGCCAGGCGGCTGCGCGTGCGCTAGATGATGTGACTGTTGAAATTCGGCAGGGCGAATTCTTTACGCTTCTGGGGCCGTCGGGATGCGGCAAGACCACTTTGTTAAGGCTGATTGCCGGGTTCGAAATGCCGACCGAAGGCACAATCCTTTTGGACGGACAGGACATCACTTATCTGCCACCCAACAAACGCCCCGTGAATACGGTGTTTCAAAGCTATGCCCTGTTTCCGCATTTGACGGTTGCGCAAAACGTGGGCTTTGGTCTGGAAATGCAGGGCCGCCCCAAAGCCGAGGTCAATGACACCGTCGCGCGCATGCTGGCTTTGGTCAAACTTGAACCGCTCGCGCATCGCAAGACCAATCAACTATCGGGCGGCCAACAACAACGCGTGGCCCTTGCCCGGGCTTTGGCCCCAAGTCCCAAGGTTTTGTTGCTGGACGAACCACTGTCAGCGCTTGATTTGAAATTGCGTAAAGAGATGCAGATCGAGTTGAAGCGTTTGCAAGTGGAAACCGGCATCACTTTTGTTTTCGTGACCCATGACCAAGAAGAAGCACTGACCATGTCAGACCGAGTTGGCGTGATGTCGCAGGGCAAGTTGCAGCAAGTTGGTTCGCCAAAGGACATCTACACCAAACCCGTCAACCGCTTTGTCGCCTCTTTTATCGGTGAGACGAATTTTATCGCGGCGCGGGCCGAGGCTGGGAAAGTGCACCTTGCGACGGGCGACACAATCGACATCGCAGGCCTGTCCGCTGGCGGTAACGTCACGGTTACTATCCGACCCGAACAACTGCGATTGGTTGATAAGACAGAGACTGGTGCCATGCGGGCCACGGTCAAATCTCTGGTTTACTTTGGCACTGATACGCATTGCTATCTGTCATTGACCGACGGATCCGAAGTTGTGGCACGCCTTCAAAGCCCGGCCTCTGGTGACGCAGGGCTGACCCCGGGGCAAAGCGTGGGTTTGCGCGCGGTGCCGGGTGCCGCCCAGATCGTATTGGATTAGCGACATGAGCAGCCCGGCCGAACAAGCCCAAATCGCACAGTCGGTTCGCAACGGTTGGCTGTTGTCTACGCCTGCCTTGATTGTTCTGGCTTTTGCGTCGCTGGGTCCCCTGATCATTGTGATCGTCTATTCGTTTCTGGCGCCGGGGAAATACGGCAACGTCGAGTGGGCTTTTTCGCTGAGCGGCTGGCGGGGGATCATCTATACGAAGGATATCTTTAGCGACGAATACGTGCTGGCCGATGCACATCTGGCAATTTTCTGGCGGTCGATCAAACTGTCATTTCTGACGACACTGACGACCTTTGCGGTTGGGTTTCCGACCGCATGGTTCATCGCAACCCGGGCGCCAAAAGCGCGCGCCATGTGGTTGTTTCTAATCACGATTCCGTTTTGGACGAACCTTTTGATCCGCACCTATGCCATCAATGAGGTGATCCGAAATGAAGGTTTGATGAACACCGTTCTTTTGAAATTGGGGCTGATCACCCAACCGATTGTCATCATCTATACCGACATCGCAGTGTTTATCGGCATGACCTATGTCTATTTGCCCTTGATGGTGCTGCCGTTGTTTGCGGCCATCGACCGTTTTGACATGAAATTGTTAGAAGCGGGCTATGATCTGTACGCCAGCCGCTGGCAGGTGCTACGACGGGTCATTCTGCCCATTGTCAAACCGGGGATCATCGCGGGGTCTATCTTGGTGTTCGTGCCCTCCCTCGGCGCTTATGTCACGCCGCGTGTTCTTGGGGGCGGCAAACAAATGATGATCGGCAACCTGATTGATCTTCAATTTGGTCAGGGACGCAATTGGCCGCTTGGGGCCGCTTTGTCGATGACTTTGCTGATGATCGTGACAATCGCACTTTTGATCTATGTACGTTATGCGAACAAGGAGACGGGTGGACATGGCTAATCCCTCTCTCAAACCGCAACGAAAACGCGCGTTTTCTGTGGCTAATCTACCGGGGTTTACAACCATCGCCATCGTGGCGTTCGTAGCCCTGTATCTGCCGATCATCACACTTGCGGCCTATAGCTTTAATGCGAGCCAATCCGTGGCCGTTTGGGGCGGATTTTCACTTGATTGGTACGCCAAGGCCTGGGCCAATGATCAGGTCAAGGACGCGACAGTGCGGTCCCTGATCATCGCCGTGTCCGCGAGTTTGATCGCAACAGCTGTCGCCACAATGGCAGCCCTTGGCACCACGCGGCGGCGCAGTTTTAAGGGGCAGACGTTTATCTATGTCGTGATCAATCAACCGCTGATGGTGCCTGAAATCGTCAGCGCGGTGGCACTGCTGATCTTCTTTTCGTCGATTAAAGTCGCTACAGGGTACACAGGCCTTGGGTATTTGATCATTGCCCACGCCGCGTTTTGCATCCCCTTTGCCTATTTGCCGATCCGCGCGCGGCTTGAGGGGATGGATTTGTCGCTGGAAACCGCCGCAGCCGATCTTTACGCAACGCCGTGGCAAACCTTTCGCAAAGTCACCCTTCCGATCCTAGCACCCGGGGTGATGGCGGGCGCGATGCTGGCTTTTGTGATCAGCCTTGATGATGTGGTGATCACAGAGTTTGTGAAATCTGGCGGTCAAGATACCTTGCCCACCTATATGCTTGGCCAAATGCGCCGCCAATTGACGCCAGAAATCAACGCGATTTCAAGCATGCTTTTGGCTTTGACGGTGGTCTTGCTGACGCTTTTCTTTTTACTGACACGCAAGAATGACCAATAAAACACACCACAATCGGGAGATCTGCAAATGAAGAAACTTATATGCGCTGCAGCCATGTTGATGAGCACCACCACACTGGCCCAAGCCGAAGGCACGCTGCAGCTGTTCAACTGGGGAAATTACACCAACCCAGAGCTGTTGGCGAAGTTTGAAAAAGAAACCGGCATCAAAGTGACGGTGACCGATTACGACAGCAACGACGCAGCTTTGGCCAAGATTGAGGCCGGAGGTCATGGGTTCGACCTTGTCGTACCGACGCACCAATATGTGCAAATCTATGCCGAAAAGGGCCTGATCGTGCCGTTGGATCTGGCAAAGATCCCGCACCATTCGAACATCGCGCCAGAGTGGATGGACGTCAGCTGGGATAAGGGCCGCACCCTGACCATTCCATGGCAGTGGGGTACCACGGGCATCGCTGTGAACACGTCGGTCTATAAAGGTGACGTCAACACCTCAGACGTTTTCATCAATGTTCCTGAAGAGTTGAAAGGCAAGATTAACGTCGTCCCAGAGATGAACGACATCGTCAACCTTGCCGTGATGTGGGCAGGCGGAGAGCCTTGCAGCGAAGATAAAGAGGTGCTGAAAAAAGCCCGCGATGCGCTGGTGGCCGCCAAGCCGAACTGGATTTCGATGGACTATGGTGCGACTGAAAAGATGTCCAACAACGACTGGGCAGCATCGGTCAACTGGAACGGTTCAACCATGCGGGTGCGCCTTGCCAATCCAGATGTGGCATATGGATATCCCAAGGAAGGTTATCCGGTCTGGATGGATTCCGTGGCCTTGCTAAAGGATGCCCAGAACGTCGAAGAAGCGTATAAATTCCTGGACTTCATCGCCTTGCCAGAAAATGCGGGCCTGATTTCGGCGTTTGCACGCTATGCAAATGGGATTTCAGGGTCTGAAGCCTTTATGCCTGAAGACATGAAAGCAGCACCGGAGGTTGTTATTCCAGAAGAGTTTAAGGCAGCGGGCACGTTCATTCCAACTTGCAGCCCGTTGGCTCAGGAGTACATGACGGCGATCTGGACTGAATTGCAGAAGTAAGCTGTCACAAGGGCGCAGAAGTTAGCGCCTTTACGTCACCGTCGGGGGGGCTAGCCCCCCCGACCCCCCAGGATATTTATGAACAAATGAAATATGACCGATGCGTCTGAGTGACTTTTCAGCGTCAGAACTATCGCGAATGATTTTGGCGCGCGAAGCGTCTTCGGTTGAGATCATGCAGGACCATCTGGACCGCATTGACGCGATCAACCCACGAGTGAATGCAGTGATATCATTGCGCGACCGAGACGCGTTGATGAATGAGGCGCGTCTGGCTGACACCTCCGCTCCCGTTGGGTGGCTGCACGGATTGCCATTTGCCGTAAAAGATCTTTGTGCGACCAAAGGGTTGCGCACCACTTGGGGATCATCGCTTTTTGCTGATTTTGTCCCGCAAGAGGACGATCTGTTGGCCGCACGGATGCGTCGTGCGGGTGCGATATTCATCGGCAAGACCAATACGCCGGAATGGGGACATGGTAGCCACAGTTTCAACCCGGTGCACGGGGTGACGCGCAATCCCTATGATCTGAGCATGTCGGCGGGGGGATCTTCTGGTGGGGCCGCTGCGGGGTTGGCGGCGCGGATGCTGCCAGTGGCGGACGGATCCGACATGATGGGGTCATTGCGCAACCCTGCAGCCTTTTGCAATGTTTACGGCTTTCGCCCAAGTTGGGGTTTGGTGCCGTCAGATGCAGAAGGAGAAACGCATCTCTCGACACTGTCCACTGATGGGCCCATGGGGCGCACCATCGAGGATGTGGCGAACCTGCTGACCGTGCAAGCGGGCCTTAATCGGGAAGTGCCGTTTGGTCGCGAAGGCAAAGATTTTGCGCCAGGATTGGGCGGCTCAATCAAGGGCAAGAAAATTGCTTGGGCCGGTGATTGGGGTGGCGCTTATCGTATGGAGCCCGGCATTTTGGACCTATGCGAACGCGGCCTTGACGTTTTGTCTGCGCTTGGGGCGGTGATTGAACCTATTGCCCCGCCTTTTCCCGCAGAGCAGCTTTGGCGCTCTTGGACCACTTTGCGAGCGATGCTGAATGCAGGCGGGTTCAAACACATCTATGACGATCCGGTGCGGCGACGCCACCTTAAGGCCGAGACGATTTGGGAAATCGAACAAGGCCGCGCACTGACGGCGCAGCAGGTATATGAAGCGAGCACTGTGCGGTCGTCCTATTATGCCCATATGGCGCGGCTGTTCGAGCGTTACGAAGCGGTTGTCTTGCCCAGTGCGCAAGTCTGGCCATTTCCAGTTGAATGGCGCTGGCCGCAGAAGATAAACGGTCATCCAATGGACACCTATCACCGATGGATGGAAGTTGTCATTCCGATCAGTTTGATTGGC
>JAAFIJ010000147.1 GCA_013298675.1 Rhodobacterales bacterium
GAGTATCGCTATTTTGATGCCGAAACCCGGGGGATTGATTTTGACGGTCTGATCGCGGACTTGGGTCGGGTCAAGGCGGGCGATGCAGTGCTGCTGCACGGTTGCTGCCACAACCCAACGGGTGCCAACCTGAACGCGGCACAGTGGGATCAGGTGGCCAAACTGCTGCTGGCGCGCGGCGCGTTGCCCTTTGTCGATCTGGCCTATCAGGGCTTTGGCGACGGGCTGGAAGAGGACGCCGCCGCGACACGCATGATCGCGAACCTGTTCCCAGAGGTGCTAATCGCCGCTTCATGTTCAAAGAATTTTGGCATCTACCGCGAACGCACCGGCGTTTTGATCGCGTTGGGTGACACCTCGCGGCGCGCGGTGACCCAAGGCAATCTGGCCTTTCTGAACCGCCAGAACTATAGCTTTCCGCCCGATCACGGTGCGCGTTTGGTGACGATGATCCTAGAGGATGACGCGCTGCGCGCCGATTGGAAAGCAGAGCTAGAGGACGTGCGCCTGAACATGCTGACCTTGCGTAAGTCGCTGGCGGATGCGTTGCGGCGCGCGACGAATTCGGACCGTTTCGATTTTGTCGCGACCCACCGCGGTATGTTCAGCCGGCTTGGCTTGACCGAGGCACAGGTGAATGTTCTGCGCGAAACCCATGGCATCTATATGGTGGGCGACAGCCGGATCAACGTTGCGGGCCTTAACGCGCGCACAGTGCCGATTTTGGCCGCCGCGATTGCCGGTTTGGCGGACTAAACGCATGACATTGCGGCTATCAAACAGCGGGGCCAGTCTGATCCTGGCCCTTAGTTTGATAGGCGCGACCCCTTCAGCATTGGCTGAGGAAACGGCTCTGCTGACCCCAAGCGCAATAGGGCGCATCAGTTATGGTGGCCCCGCACCCGAAGCGGATGCGCCAATTTGTACGGGCGCATTGGTGGCCCCTGATCTTGTTCTAACGGCGGATCATTGTGTGCGAGGGGCGGTCAACTCAGCCGATAGCGTCTATTTCTCAGCGGGTTTGCAAGATGGCATCCCGGTTGCCATCGGACGCGGGAAAGAGATTATCCTTGCTGATCAAAATGTTGCAAAGCCTGACCTTGCCATGGATGTCGCCCTTTTGCGGCTAAGCGCGCCGCTCGAAGGTGTCATGGCTCTTCCGCCTGCCCGTGGCGCATCGACTGCCAAGGCTTACACACTGATCGCCTATGCGCGCAGTGCACCCGACGTTCAAACGCGCAATGATGATTGCTTTGCGCTTCGCAAGGACGCCGATGTCATCGGTTTGTCCTGCGCGGTTGTTTCGGGCAATTCCGGCGCTCCGGTGTTAATGCGCGACGGTGCAGAAATGCACGTTGTGGCCGTGGTGGTTGCCGCGGCCAAAGGTTTGCCTGCGGCGCTGGCGGTGCGTATCCCTTCTGTCCTTGTCACGCAAATCGACCCACAAAATTAAAGGTATGGTCAGGATTTGTGCCGCGATGTTGCCAAGAAAAGTTCGCTGTCGACAGCTGTCTTGCATGCGGGCCAACTGTGCGATTAAGTCTTGTAAATCACCAAATTCGCTTAAAGGTTCCAGATGACACGCACTGCAAAACGCATTTCCGCTGAAGACGCTGCAAACCTTGTTCAGCCGGGTATGTGGTTGGATTATGGTGCTGGGCTTTGTCAGCCGGATGCGTTTGACACGGCCTTGGGCAAGCGGGTGCAAACGCTTTCGGGGGTCAACATCCGGTCTTGCCTTACACCGCGCCCCCGCGCTGTGCTGGAGGGTGATCCCGAGGGGCGGCACATCACTTGGTACTCCACCCATTTCAGCGGCTATGACCGCAAGAAACATGATGCCGGAATTGCCCATTATCTGCCTGTCAACCTTGGCGAGGTGCCAGACTACTATCGGCGTTTTATCGACCCAGTAGACATTGCGATCATCAAGACCGCCCCAATGGACGCAGAGGGCTATTTCAACTTTGGTCCCGCCAACCTGTGGATGCGCGCAGTGGTAGAGCGGGCGAAAGTCGTCATTGTCGAGGAATGCGCCGCAATGCCCCATGTTTGCGGCGTGGGGACGGGTGTGCATCTGTCCGAGGTCGATTTTATCATTCCGGGCGATGGCCAGCCCATGCCAACCCTACCCAAAACTGGGGTGACAGATGTTGACCGCGCCGTGGCCCGCCTGATTGCGAACGAAATCGAAGACGGCGCCTGCCTGCAAATCGGCATCGGCGGTATGCCAAACACCGTGTGCAGCCTTTTGGCTGAAAGCACTGTGGCTGATCTGGGCATTCACACCGAAATGATGACCGACGGCATTGTTGATCTATTCCATGCGGGGCGCATCACCGGGGAGAAGAAGCAGATCAATCCCGGAAAAATCGTGTGCACTTTTGCTCTTGGATCGCAATATCTGTATGATTTTATGCACAAAAATCCGTTGGTTGAACTGCACCCTGTGGATTACACCAATCTGCCGCATATGATCATGCAAAACGATAATGTGGTCTCGATCAACAATACCACGCAGATTGATCTTCAGGGGCAGGCGGCCTCTGAAACCGCCGGTTATCGCCACATCTCGGGCTCCGGTGGGCAGTTGCAGTTTGTGCGCGGTTCTTATGCGAGTAAGGGGGGGAAAAGCTTTTTGTGCCTCGCCTCCACTTTTGAAAAGAACGGCATGCGGCGCAGCCGGATCGTCTTGGGCCTGACGCGCGGCAATATCGTCACCACGCCGCGCACTGACACGATGTATGTGGTCACTGAATTTGGCATGGTCAACCTAAAGGGCCGCACAGTTGCCGAACGGGCAAAGCTGCTCATCTCGATCGCGCACCCTGATTTCCAAGAAGATCTGATGCGCGAAGCCCATGAAAACCACATCTTTCCGCGCGGCTATTTCTGACGTCTGACGCATTGCTGAAAAGCGACGACCAAAAACAAAACGGCCCGTGTGCAAGATGTGCACACGGGCCGTTTCGTCTTGCAGCAGCAGGGAGGGATTGCTGCTGCATTTGCTTTACATATTGTAAGCGCTTTCACCGTGCGAGGTTTGGTCAAGACCCTGACGCTCGTCATCAGATGATGGGCGCAGGCCGAACACCATGTCGATGCCTTTGAACAACAGGTACGAGATACCGCCCGACCAAACCAAGGTCACGAGAACCGCTTTGATCTGGGTGATGACTTGGGCGCCCATATCGTAGGTGCCGGCTACGGCTGGGAACTGGGTGTAGTCCAAGAAACCCTGACCGCCAAGGCTTGGGTCCGCCACGATGCCCGTTGCAATCGCCCCGATGATCCCGCCGATGCAGTGCACGCCAAAGACGTCCAGTGTGTCGTCGTAACCAAGTTTGCCCTTCACCGTCGAGACGAAGAAGTAGCAAGCTGGCGACACAGCCAAGCCTAGCAGGATCGACATCATCGGCGACGCAAAGCCCGACGCTGGTGTGATGGCGACAAGCCCTGCAACCGCGCCAGTGACAGCGCCCAACAGCGATGGGCGGCCATGGCGCAACTGTTCGATCAGCACCCACGAAAGCGCAGCCGCAGCGGTGGCGACAAAGGTGTTGATAAAGGCAAGGGCAGCAAGGCCATTGGATTCAAGGTTAGACCCTGCGTTAAAGCCGAACCAGCCAACCCACAGCATCGATGCGCCAATCATCGTCATAGTCAACGAATGTGGCGCCATGTTTTCTTTGCCCAAGCCAACGCGCTTGCCAATCACGATACAGCCCATAAGACCCGCGATGCCTGCGTTGATGTGAACGACGGTGCCGCCAGCAAAGTCGAGCGCGCCCATGCCCCACAGCAAACCGTAATCCGTTGGGTTATCAGGCAAAAAGTCTGGACCGCCCCAATACCAAACCATATGGGCAACGGGTAGGTAAACCAAGGTCAGCCACAATGCGGAAAACAGCATAAGGGGCCAAAACCTGATCCGCTCTGCAAAAGCACCGACAATCAGGCCGGGGGTGATGCAGGCAAAGGTCATCTGAAAAATCACAAAGGCATATTCAGGAATATATACGTTGTTTGAGAAGGTCGCGGCAAAGCTGGACGTGCTGACACCCGCAAGAAACGCCTTGGACAGACCGCCGATGTAGGCGTTGCCACCCGTGAAGGCCAGTGAATAGCCGTATGTGACCCAAAGAATGGCCACCATGCAGACGATCATGAACACCTGCATCAACACGCTGAGCATGTTCTTGCTGCGCACGAGCCCGCCGTAGAACAAGCCAAGTGCAGGGATCGCCATCATCAGCACCAATGCCGAACTTATCAACATCCACGTCGTATCGCCCTTGTCCACCATGCCAGCCATTGCTGCGGCGTCTGGGGCTTTGATTGGCCCTGCGGCCTCTTGTGCCCATGCGGGCAAGCTTGCGACCATGGCGCTGGCAAACAGCGCAGGTCTTGTAAATTTCGATAGAGTTTTCATCGTTTCAGTATCCTTCCCCAAACACTTAAAGCGCATCGTCATCGGTGTCGCCTGTGCGCACCCGCAATGCTTTTTCCACGTCCATGACAAAAATCTTGCCGTCGCCAATTTTTCCGGTGCGCGCAGTCTTGGTGATCGTTTCGACGACGGTTTCGGCCAGACCGTCGGCCACGACGATTTCCAGGCGCATTTTGGGAACAAAGTTCACCGCATATTCTGCGCCGCGGTAAATCTCGGTGTGGCCTGATTGCAGACCAAAGCCCTTAATCTCTGTAACCATCATTCCGCGAACGCCAATTTCGGTCAGCGCTTCGCGAACCTCATCGAGTTTGAATGGTTTGATGGCAGCGATGATCATTTTCACGTTGCACCCCTTTTCTGTGAAACAAGGACCCCGTCGGCCCAATCCAGGAAAGCAGGCGTGTTTCGCAGCTGCAGCACAAGTTTGCGGAGGTTGATTATGCTGGTGCAGCACCAAAGGCCTAGAGAATGCGCAGGGTTTTGCGATTTTGCCTAAAATATAGGCTGTCACGGTGAGCGAATCATTGCCGACGCGGGGTCGATATTCCTGACGGGATTGGATAGACTGTTTGATAATTAGAAAAACAAACGGGCGGCGGGCATGGTTGGAAATAGCAAAGGACCGGGCAAGGGATCGGTCAGGGGGCAGGGGCCAATCGTGGCCGACCGTCGTTATCCGCCGACAACACCAACGCAGTCAAATGGGGCGGCGCGCAAACCAACCCCGCTCGGCAAGCCCGCGGGTCCGCGCAAACCGAATAGGTCTACGGGCACAGGGCCACAGCGCGGTTTCTTTGGCAGGATATTTTTTGGCTTCTTTCATCTGATCTGGCGGGTGGTCTGGGGTGTTTTCTGGCGCGGCGCGGTGGTTTCAACCCTGATCCTTGGCGCGGTCATTTTCTATTTCTATGCGCAAATGCCGCCCGTTACGGATCTGTTGGATGGGCGCGCGCGCGGATCGGTCACTTTGCTTGACCGCGACGCACGCGTTTTTGCATGGCGTGGCGAAACCTTTGGCGGCCAGATCACGGCTGAAACCGTTTCGCCCTATTTGCTGAACGCAGTCATTGCGACCGAGGACAAGCGGTTTTATCGTCACTTAGGCATCAGTCCACGCGGCATCGCCTCGGCCGTGCGTATCAACATGTCCGAAGGTCGCGGCCCGCTGGAAGGCAACGGTGGGTCGACCATCACGCAGCAGGTTGCGAAACTGTTGTGCCTGGGCGTGCCCTATGATCAAGCAAAGTGGAAATCCGAAAGCGAGTATGAAGACGACTGCCGCGCCGGGGGCATTTGGCGCAAGGTCAAAGAGATCCCTTATGCGATGGCGATGGAGTTTAAATATTCCAAGAACGAGATTCTGACGATCTACTTTAACCGTGCCTACCTGGGCGCGGGCGCGCGCGGGTTTGAGGCAGCAGCGCAGCGCTATTTTGGGGTTTCGGCCAATGAAGTGACCCCTGCCCAAGCGGCCATGTTGGCAGGCTTGTTGAAAGCGCCATCAAAATATGCCCCCACCAACAATCTACAGCGCGCCCAAGACCGTGCGAATGTGATTTTGGGCCTGATGGAAGAGCAAGGCTATTTGACCTCGGCCGAGGCAGAGACAGCACGCAGCCGACCCGCCCAATTGTCAGAGGCCGCGCAGACCAAGTCGGGCGGCGCCTTTGCTGATTGGTTGATGGAGGCGGCACCCGCCTTTTTGACCTCGCAAACCACCGAAGATGTGATCATCAACACCACCTTGGACCAAAAGATGCAGAGTAAGGCCGAAGAGGCGTTGCGTTGGGTCTTTGAAAACAAGGTGAAAGAGGGCTCTAAGGCCCAAGCCGCGATTGTCGTGATGAGCGCGGACGGCGCTGTGCGTGCAATGGTCGGCGGCCGTAAAATAGAGGAGGCAGGTTCCTTTAACCGCGCCACCCAAGCCCTGCGCCAAACGGGTTCCAGCTTTAAACCCTTTGTCTATGCAGCCGCGCTTGATCTGGGATGGAGTCCTGAAGACTTTGTCGATGACAGCCCGCTGACGATCAATATTCCAGGATCTGGCCCATGGTCACCAAAGAACTATGATGAGGAGTTCAAAGGTCTGATCACTTTGACCGATGCGTTGAAGGAAAGCCGCAACATTCCGGCCGTGCGTGTGTCCGAGGCGGTTGGCCGCGAACTTGTCCGCACTGTTGCCGAAGGGTTTGGCATCCAAAGTGATTTGGCGGCAGGACCCGCCTTGGCGCTTGGGGCGTCGGAATCGACGTTGATCGAAATGACCGGGGCTTATGCGGGCATTTTGAACGGTGGATCTTCGGTCACCCCTTACGGTTTGACAGAGTTGCGGTTGCAGGGCGAAGAAGACCCGTTGATGGGTGCGGGCGGCGGGATCGGCGAGCGGGTGATCTCTGAACAGGCAGCGCAGCTTTTGACTTATATGATGTCGCAAGTGATCGAAGGTGGCACCGGCACGCGCGCGCGTCTGGACGGCCGCCCTGCTGCGGGCAAAACCGGCACGACCACCGCAGGACGCGACGCATGGTTTATCGGCTTTACTGCCGATTACGTGACGGGCGTCTGGATGGGGTATGACGACAACAAGCCCCTGACCGGTGTCACAGGC
>JAAFIJ010000148.1 GCA_013298675.1 Rhodobacterales bacterium
GATCAAACATCTGCACATGACCCGCTGAATGGCTATCTTCCCCAAGGCTGGACGGTAGAGCAAGCCAAAGCTGCGCGTGAAACGGACCCGAAATCGGTGGAAAGGGCCGCGCGCGCGTCGATGCGCACCCATGTGGCGGCTATGGTTGATTTCTGGAATGCCGGCGTGCCCACGCTGGATTATGGCAACAATATCCGCCAAGTGGCGCTGGATGAGGGCTTGGAAAACGCCTTTGCCTTTCCGGGCTTTGTGCCGGCCTATATCCGCCCGCTGTTTTGCAAAGGCATTGGGCCGTTCCGTTGGGTGGCCTTGTCGGGCGATCCAGAGGATATCTACAAAACCGATGCGGCGATGAAAAAACTGTTCCCGGAAAATGCGCATTTGCACCGCTGGCTGGATATGGCGGCGGACCGGATTGCGTTTCAGGGCCTGCCCGCGCGGATCTGCTGGATCGGCCTTGGTGATCGTCACCGTGCAGGGTTGATGTTCAATGAAATGGTCCGCTCGGGTGAGCTGAAGGCCCCGATCGTGATCGGCCGTGACCATCTGGATTCAGGGTCGGTCGCCTCGCCCAATCGCGAGACGGAAAGCATGATGGACGGGTCGGATGCGGTCTCAGATTGGCCGCTGTTGAATGCGTTGGTCAACACGGCGTCAGGGGCGACTTGGGTGTCGCTGCACCATGGCGGCGGCGTTGGTATGGGCTTTTCACAGCATTCGGGCGTGGTGATTGTGGCGGACGGCACTGATGACGCAGCTGCGCGCCTATCACGTGTGTTGTGGAATGACCCGGCGTCTGGGGTTTGGCGTCACGCGGATGCGGGCTATCCGGTTGCCAAGGATTGCGCAATTGCCAACGGTTTGCGGTTGCCGACCATTTTGGGGAACTGAACGGTTCCCTTCGGGGCGGATCAGCGCCTCTTGCTTTGGCCCCCTTCCTGTGGCTTTCTTGGGGGCCAAAGCTAAAAGGATGGTCCTATGTTTCGCGCATTGATACTGGAAAAAAACCCCGACGGCCTCGCCGAGGCCCATGTGCGCGACCTGGACGACGACGCTTTGCCGCAAGGTGAGGTGACGGTTGCGGTCGAGTTCAGCACGCTGAATTACAAAGACGGACTTTGCCTGTCACCCAATGGTGGTGGGCTCGTGCGGACATATCCGCATATTGCGGGTATCGACTTTGCAGGCACGGTTGAGGCGTCAGATGATGTGCGCTACCGCCCTGGTGACAAAGTTGTGTTGACCGGCTGGCGCGTCGGAGAGGTTCATTGGGGTGGCTATTCCAGCAAGGCGCAGGTCAAGGCAGATATGTTGGTGCCTCTGCCTGCGGCATTGACGACCCGTCAATCAATGGCGGTGGGGACAGCTGGTTTGACCGCAATGTTGGCCGTACAAGCGCTGGAAGATCATGGGCTTACCCCAGCAAAGGGCGAAGTTCTGGTCACTGGGGCTGCGGGTGGGGTCGGTTCTGTCGCGGTAGCGATCCTTGCGCAACTTGGCTATCAAGTTGTGGCTGTGACCGGTCGGGCCGAGACGCATGACTACCTTGCCAGTTTGGGTGCCAGTCGGATTATTGCGCGCGACGACATCAACGAGACCGTCAAGCGCCCTTTAGAGGCGGAAACTTGGGCGGGGTGTGTCGACGCAGTGGGTGGTGCCATGCTGGCGCGCGTTTCAGATGAAATACGCAGGCTCTGTTGCTGCAGTTGGTTTGGCAGGCGGATCAGGGTTGCCCACTACGGTCATTCCATTCTTGCTGCGGGGCGTCAACCTTTTGGGCATCGACAGCGTGATGAAACCCTTTGCGGATCGTCAACGCGCTTGGGCGCGGATCGCCACGGATCTGCCATTGGCGAAATTAGAGTCCATGGTGCACATGGCAACTCTGGCCGACCTGCCGCTGCTTGGGGCTTCAATCTTGAAGGGCGAGGTCCAAGGGCGGGTTGTTGTCGACGTACGGACCTAATCAAGTTCGAAGATTAGGTGTCTCAGCGATCCAACGTCTGATAACTGCTGTTCCAATACATGAGCGCACCGGCATCAGGAGTGGTGCGGATCGCGACCACCCGGCCGATCATGATGCTATGGGTGGCGCGATCAATCATTTCTTCGATAACGCAGTCAAAAGCGGCGGGTGCGCCAACCAGTAGCTGCGCGCCGGTGACGGCGGTTTCCCAATCTGCGCCTTCATATCGCGCAACCCCTTTAACGCCGCTAAACCCGGAAAACCGCTCTGCAATGGGTTGATGAGCAGCACCTAGGCTGCTGAGGGCGAAATAACCTTCGTCGCGCAAAACTGGATAGCTTGCCGAAGACCTATTGACGCACGCCAGCATGAGGGGTGGTTCTGCCGAAAGGGAAATGGCCGAGGTCACGATCAAACCTGTTGCATTCAACCCGGTTCCGGTTGTGATCAGTGAACAGTTGCCCACGAAAGAGCGCATCGCAGTGCGAAAGTCTTGTGGGTTTGGTTCGCTCATATCAGGTCCTTGTGGCAACTTACGCGACTGTCTTTGTATGATCATGGATATGGCCCTTACTTATGGCGGCGCTTTAACAAGTCAAAGGGTCATATTTGGGCGCAATAGGCACCATCAGGGATTTTTACCCAAATTATGTGACATTTCTTTGTGTGCGGCACGTTCCAATCGTGACAATCACGGCGCTTGACGCGCGCATTGCTCTGTCATGGACAGATGGTTGGCCCGCAAACCAGATCTGGACTTAGGGCCGCACGATGCGCCCGAGTGCATCAATCAAGCGTTCTGTCCCCGACAGGGTGGTCAAATTACCGGGCGAAAGGCGCAGAGTTTGCGCCCGCGCGTCGGTGGTGATCCCTTGGTTGCGCAGTGCCGCCACGACCTGGGCAGCCGGGTGCGTTTCTGGCAATCGCAGCATAACAGAGCCGCCACGTTGCGTCTCTGACCGCGGTGTCACAAGGGGCAGCCCAAGTTCATCGCCAGCCTCTATCAGCCGTTTTGTCAGTTTCCGGTTGTGCGCCAGCAGGGCGGCTTTGTCTTGGAACGCGTGCCAATCCAGCGCAGGAAGCGAGGCAAGTGCTGCCATGACGCCCGGTGTGCCATTGTCAAACCTGCGGATATCAGGGGCATAGGCAAATTTCGTGATATCCCAGTTGAAAGGATTTGGTTGGCTGAACCAACCGCGCAATTCCGGGTGGCAATGCGCGATCAGTCGGGGAGAAAGATACAAAACCCCTGCACCTGGTGTGCCGCACATCCATTTCAAAGAGGTCGAGATTGTAAAATCCACCTCGGGGGCGAACACATCATAGGGCAACAGTCCTGCCCCTTGGGTGATGTCAGTGCCGATCAAAGACCCCATTTTGCGCCCATGTGCCACCATCCTTTGCAGATTGATCCGGTGCGACGTGGTCGATGAAATCCATGTCAGTAGGGCCAGACCCACACGCGGGGTCCAGGCATCGATAAAGTCTTCGTCCTCCACATGGGCTGCCCCTTGGCGCAGTGGAACTGTTTGCAAGGTAAAGCCGTATTTCTGCGCCATTCCATTCAGCAAGAAATGATTGGACGGAAAGCAATCCGCACCAACCAAAACCGTGCGTCCCTCAAGATGCCCCGATGGCAACGACGCAAGCAGGGAATGAAACGCGGCCGTAACGTTTTCAAAGGTGGTGACCGTTTGGTCCGGCGCATTCAGGATCGCGCGCCAACGCTCGATGAACCGGTGCCGCATCCCGAGCGCATAGGCCCATTGACCATCATCAGGTTTGCCCCAAACAAAGGAAAACTCGGCCAACGCCGCGGCCAAGTCGCGGGCTTTTTGGGGGTACATGCCGATGGAATGGTACAGAAAATAGCTGTCGGACATATGCGCCTCATTTTGAGCCCGGCGCAACTGGCGCAGGAGTGACAAGTTTGACCACTGGACGCCACAGATGCAAGGTCCGTCACTTCCGATTCCGCTGTTTGGATGGCGACGTTTAGGGTCAACGGGGTTTTGCAGGCGTCCTACCGGTATGATTATCTGGGCCGCCAGGTGTCTCGCGCGCTGACCGGGGGGCTGACGATCCATTCGGTATTCGATTCTGCGGGCAACCGGATTGCCGAGTATAATCAGGCCACGGGCGCGCTGATCCGCGAATACGTCTGGCTAAACGGAGCGCCGGTTGCGGTGGTGGAGGGCGGGGTGATTTATTACGTCCGCACCGACCACATCGGCCGCCCTGTGTTCGCGACGAATGTGGCGGGGGCCAAGGTCTGGACGGCCGGCTATCTGCCGTTTGGTGGGCTGCGCGTGTCGACCGGAGTGCCCCTCGCCCTACGCTTCCCGGGCCAGTGGTTCCAAAGCGAATCCGGCTTGCACCAAAACTGGATGCGGGACTACGATCCGACGACGGGGCGGTATCTGCAGGCCGATCCGCTGGGGTTGGTAGATGGGGCGAGCGTTTATGGGTACGCGCGGCAATCACCAGCAATGGTCACCGATCCAACTGGACAGTGCCCATGGTGCGTCGTTGGTGTAGTTTTTGGCTTACAGATGCTCTATGATTATCTGAGCGACGAAGACTGCTACACCTTGGGCGATTTTGCAACTTCGGCGGCGACAAATAACCCTTATAATCCGTTTAGATGGGCTAAATGGGTGAAAAACACCTACAAAGCCTACAATTGGATTGGCCATAATTCAGGGGGCGGTCGCGGCTCCAACAACCTTTTACCAGACACGTCGGCAACTGGAGAGCATTCGACGTATCGTCAAGACTCGAATGGAAACGTGACGACGTATGAAACATGGAAGCCAAATCCACAAAACCCGACCGGATTCGACTCGGTAAGGCGCGTAGACACCCAGTATTCGAAAGGCGCTTCACACTATAACAAAG
The DNA here is from genome assembly GCA_013298675.1 of Rhodobacterales bacterium. Taxonomy (GTDB): domain Bacteria; phylum Pseudomonadota; class Alphaproteobacteria; order Rhodobacterales; family Rhodobacteraceae; genus JAAFU01. The sequence goes on from JAAFIJ010000148.1 coordinate 4,865, forward strand.
TTACAGGGATTGAAATTCCAGTGCCGCATGTTCACGATAGTACAATTCCCGGCGGGATTGGTCCCGCAGGGCCGGGGGATTTACCACCATGAAGACCATTACCCTTTCGTATCAAGATATTTCCGCAGATGAACTGCGGATGATCCTTGTCTGCGGTGACATTTGGTTCAAAAGGACTGTCAGAAATACATCTGCATTTCAAGTCATTCGCGAAAATGGAGACGAGGTCCACCGACTTTTAGGTGACGTGTCATATTTGGGAAATGAAAGTGATTTTGAGTCGGCGCTAGAAGAAATATTTGATCACTATAGAGCCGGAAGTGGTGACTTTGCCTTCTCGGGTGATTGGCAGTTGATCAAGATTCGCGGCATCGATTTTGACAGGATCCGCAAAGCAATTGAAAACCGAAAGGGCATTCTCGTCACCGGGCATGGGACAGAGGTGTGGTTAACAAAACTATTGCCAGCAAAGTAGTTGAGAATATCGATACATTAGTAAGCCTTTGCGACCGACAATGTCGGATATAGACTCACTAATACTAAAAGATGAACTTCCATCATCCAAAATTTTGCAAGATTTTAAGATTCGAGGCAAAAACTACATGGCAAGTGAATCGTACACTATCTTGCTGCGTGGCAACCGAATCAACGGGGTTTTGCAGGCGTCTTACCGTTATGACTATCTGGGCCACCAGTTGTCGCGCCCGCTGACTGGGAGCCTGACGATCCATTCGGTGTTTGATTCTGCGGGCAACCGGATTGCCGAGTATAATCAGGCGACTGGCGTGTTGATCCGCGAATACGTCTGGCTAAACGGAGCGCCGGTTGCGGTGGTGGAGGGTGGGGTGATTTATTACGTCCGCACCGACCACATCGGCCGCCCGATCTTCGCCACCAACGCGGCGGGGGTGAAGGTCTGGACGGCCAGCTATTTGCCCTTTGGCGGCCTGCGCGTGTCGACCGGAGTGCCGCTCGCCCTACGTTTTCCGGGCCAATGGTTCCAGTCGGAATCCGGCTTGCACCAGAACTGGATGCGGGACTACGATCCGACGACGGGGCGGTATCTGCAGGCCGACCCGCTGGGGCTAATCGCCGGTACGTCACTTTACAGTTATGCCAATCAAAATCCAACAATGTATATCGACCCGAACGGTGAAAATCCGATCCTCATTGGGATAGGGATTAGTATCGCATTAAATGTCGCCGTTGGTTATTTGTTGGATCCGGACTGCTACACACTGGATGAATTTGGACGTGATGCGTCGATCGGGGCAGCTTTGGGGCCACTTGGCGCTTATGGAAGCGCTGGCAAGCTTGGTGCTGGCGTTGGAAGCCTTGCTGACGATGCCCTTAATGCCGCTAGTCGAGGTTGGACACTTGGAGAGGGAAAATCTGCCGGTAAATGGGCGGCACAAATGGAACGAAGGGGATGGAGTTCACAACAAATCGATAAGGCAATCCGTTCAGGAAATAGGTTTGACGCACCAAATAATCTTAATCCGGGAAATGGCGCAACACGCTATGTTCACCCTGAAACTGGGCGCTCTGTAGTTATTGACAACGTGACGGGTCAAATTATTCATGTTGGAGGAGATGGGTTTGTATACTGAAACAGTGTTCGTTCAGCTGCTGGATGAAGGTACGGTTGTCTTTCGACCGGTGCCTGCTATCCGCCAAGAGGATGGAACATACATTTTGTCCAAAACAGCTGATTATGATCCAGAGTTTGAATCTTGGCAGTTTGTTCCAGGGAGTCGAGTGGTATGCGAGCTTGGCAATGCGTTTGATCAAACTGCGCTGATTGCCGTTTCACAGCAGGAGTAATTAGAGCAGCACGAAATTGCTTCGTCCGCTGAATATGCGTTTGAGCAGACAATTTGTTAACCGAAAGTTGCGTGGTTTGATATCTATTTACCTATGACGGCGCGGGGAATGTCACGCTCGATAACCGCACGGGGGGCGGGTACAGCTATACCTACGATGCCGCCGGGCGGATGGCGACGTTTTCGATCAACGGGGTTTTGCAGGCGTCTTACCGCTATGATTATCTGGGCCGTCAGGTGTCGCGCGCGCTGACCGGGGGGCTGACCATCCATTCGGTGTTTGATTCTACGGGCAACCGGATTG
>JAAFIJ010000149.1 GCA_013298675.1 Rhodobacterales bacterium
ATGGATGAGACTTAAGACCGACCAAAAACGAAACAAGGGCTTAGCGCAAATCGCTAAGCCCTTGTTTTCATTTTTAGTTGTGGTGAGCCGGACGGGACTCGAACCCATGACCCGCTGATTAAAAGTCAGCTGCTCTACCAACTGAGCTACCGGCCCACGACTGTCGCGCTGATTAGGCAGTCAAACGCGGGGGGTCAAGGGAAAAACAGCAGACATCTGGCAAAAAGCTGCGATGCGGCGTATATGCGGGCTATGAATCAGACAAGAAACCCAACGGCCATTGGCTTCATGAAGATGCATGGGGCAGGAAACGATTTTATCGTCATCGACTCGCGTGGGTGCAAAACCCCGGTTGTGACAGAATCGTTGGCGCGCGCCTTGGGGGATCGCAACCGTGGCGTAGGGTTTGATCAGCTTGCCGAAATCCGCGATTCGCTAAGTGCCGATTTCGCTTTGGATTTTTGGAACAACGATGGAAGCCGTGCTGGGGCCTGCGGCAATGCCACACGCTGCGTGTCGGACTATGTGATGAAAAGCCTCGGGCGTGATCAGCTGAACCTGATCACAGAGCGGGGCGAGCTGACTGCACAGCGGCTGCAAGATGGTCGCGTGTCGGTCAACATGGGTCACCCCCAACGCGATTGGCGTCAGGTGCCCTTGGCGCATGATGTTGACCTGATGCACTTGCCCCTTGCGGGCGACCCCGTGGCACTTGGTATGGGCAACCCACATTGCGTGATGTTTGTACCTGACAGTGAGGCGGTCGATCTGGCGGCATTGGGGCCGGGCCTTGAACATGACCCGCTGTTCCCGCAGCGCACGAATGTCGAGTTTGCGTCGCTGATTGGTCCGGACCACTTGCGCCTGCGGGTGTGGGAACGCGGCGCGGGGATCACGCTGGCTTGTGGGTCTGGGACCTGTGCCACGGTTGTGGCGGCGCATCTGCGCGGCCTGACAGGGCGGCGCGTAACGGTGCAGGCCGACGGTGGCGCGCTAGAGGTTGACTGGCGCGACGACGGGGTATGGTTGACCGGCCCCGTGGCGCATGTCTTTGACGGCGTTCTGACGGCAGAGTTTCTGGCGGCACATTCATGAACGCCCCGATTTTAAAAGCGCCGATTTTTGCAACGCTTGGCTGCCGGTTGAACGCCTATGAAACCGAGGCGATGAAAGAGTTGTCTGCGGCAGCGGGCATTGAAAATGCCGTGGTGGTCAACACCTGCGCCGTGACGGCCGAGGCGGTGCGCAAGGCCAAGCAGGAAATTCGCCGTTTGGCGCGTGAAAACCCGGGCGCGCAGATCATCGTCACCGGATGCGCGGCCCAGACGGAACCCGAGACGTTCGCCGCCATGCCAGAGGTTAGCCGTGTGATCGGCAATACTGAAAAGATGCAGGCCGAAACTTGGTCAAACCTAAAGGCCCCCGATCTGATCGGCGTCACCGAACGCGTGCAGGTCGACGACATCATGTCGGTCAAGGAAACGGCTGGCCATCTGATCGACGGTTTTGGCCGCCACCGCGCCTATGTGCAGGTGCAAAACGGCTGTGACCACCGCTGCACCTTTTGCATTATCCCCTTCGGTCGGGGAAACTCGCGTTCGGTCCCTGCCGGGGTCGTGGTCGAACAAATCAAGCGTCTCGTCGACAAGGGCTTTCATGAAGTGGTGTTGACCGGGGTCGATCTGACCTCATGGGGGGCTGACCTGCCTGCCACGCCCCGCTTGGGTGATCTGGTAATGCGCATCTTGCGGTTGGTGCCTGACCTTGCACGCCTGCGGATATCGTCGATTGACAGCATAGAGGCGGACGATGCGCTGATGGGGGCGATCGCCACCGAACCCCGCCTGATGCCACACTTGCACCTATCGTTGCAGGCAGGCGACGATATGATCCTAAAACGGATGAAGCGCCGGCATTTGCGCGACGACGCGATCCGCTTTTGCCAAGAAGCGGTCAAGCTGCGCCCTGATATGGTGTTTGGGGCAGACATCATCGCAGGTTTTCCGACTGAGACGGAAGAGATGTTCGATCAATCCTTGCGCCTGATTGACGACTGCGGCCTGACCTTCCTGCATGTCTTTCCGTTTTCGCCCCGCAAAGGAACACCCGCAGCCCGGATGCCCCAAGTCAAAGGTCCGCTGATCAAAGACCGCGCAGCCCGGCTTCGTGCGGCCGGCGACGTGGCACTGACGGGCCATCTTGCAGCGCAGGTTGGCAAGACCCACAGCATTTTGATTGAAGGTCCGCGTTTAGGCCGGACGACACAGTTCACTGAGGTGGCATTTGCCACCGACCAACCCGAAGGCCAGTTGATCACGGCCACGATCACTGGATTTGGTGGCGGACGGCTGACGGCTTAAGCTAAGGCCTTAGATCCCGGCGTACCATTCATAGCCCCGGTCGGCCCAATAACTGCCTTTACCCGCACCATAGGGCAACAGGCTGTCGGTCAATTCAATGGTGTGGATGAACTTGGTCTGCTTATAGCCCAACTGCCGCTCTACCCGCAGACGGATTGGCGCGCCGTGGGCGATGGGCAGGGCTGCGTCGTTCAATCCGTAAGCCAGAATGGTTTGCGGGTGATAGGCGTCGATCAAATCGATGCTTTCGTAGTAAAACACCTCACCCGACAGACCCCGCTCTATCGCGTCAAAGCAGTGAAAAACCGCATAGCGCGCGGTCAATTTTGGCTTTGCCTCGTTCAGCACGGCACTTAGCGGCGTGCCCGTCCATTTGGCGATACAGCTCCACCCCTCGACGCAGTCATGCCGGGTAATCTGCGATTGCTGTGGCATGTTGCGCAACGCGCCGTAACTGATGGATTGAGGCCGCTCTACCAGCCCGGTGATGCGCAATTGATAAGGTTCAAACCCTGCCGCCGCCATGGACAGATACTCTGGGCTGTCAGCATTAACAGACCCGTTGGGCCGCTGGCCCTGACGGATGTCGGACGGCTCAAACGTGGGCGCCAAGGCGTTAGGGCTCAACAGGCGTTGGCTTGCCATCGTCAGGTTTTCAGCGCTGGCAAACAGCTTGTGCAACGCACTGTCACCCGCAGCGTCGTCCAACACCTTGCAACCTGACAGCGCCAATGCGGCCCCGCCCAACAACAGCTTGCGACGATCAATCATGGCGCGCATCCTTTGGGTCAGTTTGGGCATCATCGGTGCGGTACCATCCGGTGATAATAGAACGCAGTTCGTTCAACGGACCTGCCGCAAGGATCATCAACATATGCACCCCGAAAAAGCCGATCAGCGCGATCATGGTGATGAAATGGATGGTACGGGCGGTCTGGCGACCTTGAAACACATCCAACAACCAAGGCGCCGTGGCATTAAAGCTGGGCGACATCGTCAGGCCAGTGGCAATCATCAAAGGCAGTGCTACAAACAGCACCGACCCATAAGCCAGCTTTTGTAGCACATTGTAGCTTGCGGTATGATGAAACCGCAGCCGCGCGTGATCGGCAATATCACGCGGCAGCCCGCGTAGATCAGCAAGGTTGGGGATCAATTGGCGAACATGCCCATTGAGGATTGACGCGATGACCCAAACCGTCAAGGTTCCGACCAATAGCCACGCAAAGAAAAAGTGGATCGTCCGTCCGGTGGCAAGGCTGGTATAACTCGGGATGGTCAGCGCCGCGGGAAAGGCGCGCACCTCGCCGTCAGACACGCCCAAGACCCCTGTGGTGTCAAAGGTCTGGCCAAAGACTTGCACAACGCCTTGCAGGCCATCAGCACCCTCACGCGCACCAATCGCCAAGACCGCATTGTCATATTCAAACCCGGATTCCTGCCCAATGTATAATGTCGGGTGCGCATTGAAGATTTGCAGCCCGGTCAACATCAGGAAAAACAAACATATCGCCCAAATCCAATGGGTGATGCGGGTGATCAGCTTTTGGCGGTAGATGAGCATGAGACTCTCCCTATTGGAGTGTTTACGCTTGGCGCGCGCCAAAAGTTTCAGTCCCTTGAAAAATCGCCGCCCTTTCCACAACTGCGGCCCAAATTGCGCCCGATTTACCCGCTAATTTCCCGCAATGATTGTACCCTTCTTGCTTTTTCTGCTGTCCTGCGCAGGCGTTGTCTTTGCGTTTCTTGTGCCCGGCATGACCGACCTAGTCATGATTTTCGGCCCAAGTTTGCTTGCCTGCTTAATTTTGCTGTGGCGCGCGGCAAGGGCAGCGACCTACAGGTCCAAACGCTTTTCCATGCCCACGCCCCAGCAGGCCAATCGCCAGAACCCACAATGGGTGGTGATTGATGGGTCAAACGTAATGCACTGGAAAGACGGCACGGCGCAGATTGAACCGGTGCGGGCCGTGGTGTCCAAATTGAAAGCGGCAGGCTTTGCGCCCGGTGTCGTGTTTGATGCCAATGCGGGCTACAAGCTGGGCGGCGAATACAAACATGACTATGCCTTTGGCCGCTTGTTGGAACTGCCAGAGGACCGCGTGATGGTGGTCAACAAGGGCAATCCTGCCGATCCAACGATTTTGGCCGCCGCACGCGATTTGAAGGCGCGCATTGTCAGCAACGACCGCTACCGTGATTGGACCGAATCCCATCCCGAAGTGGAAACGCCCGGGCATGTGATCCGTGGGGGTTACCGCGACGGCAACCTTTGGCTTGATCTGGCAGCGCCTTAGGTCCCGCGCAGACAAGATCGGGGTTTCGCGGTCTCGTTGTTGTCGCAGTGATTGCATTTCCGCCCCCCTCGGACTATTTGAAGTCAGGCAGATGTTACCGCAGGACAGATAATGAACTGGATTTCGAACTACGTCCGACCCAAGATCAATTCGCTCTTCTCGCGCCGGGAAGTGCCCGAAAATCTGTGGACGAAGTGCCCGGAGTGCGGAACGATGCTGTTTCACCGCGAATTGGCGGCCAATCTGAACGTCTGTTCTTCGTGTGATCACCACATGGCCATCACCCCGCGCGCGCGGTTTACCAGCCTTTTTGACATCGGTGTCTTTGTCGAAATCAAAGTGCCAGAGCCGGTCGTTGATCCTTTGCACTTTCGCGACCAAAAGAAGTATCCCGACCGCTTGAAAGCCGCCCAAAAGGCGAGCGGAGAGCGTGAAGCGATGCTGGTGGCTGAAGGCGAGGTTGGCCGCACCCCCATCGTCGCTGTGGCCCAGGATTTCAGCTTTATGGCCGGGTCGATGGGCATGTATGTCGGCAACGCGCTGATCGCTGCGGCCGAACGCGCTGTGAAAACCAAGCGCCCCTTGGTGCTGTTTTCAGCCGCTGGTGGCGCGCGCATGCAAGAAGGCATCCTTAGCCTGATGCAGATGCCGCGCACGACGGTCGCGGTGCAGATGATGAAAGAGGCAAAGTTGCCCTACATCGTCGTGCTGACACACCCCACCACAGGCGGTGTCACCGCGTCTTATGCGATGCTGGGCGACGTGCAAATTGCTGAACCAAATGCGCTGATCTGCTTTGCAGGCCCGCGCGTCATTGAACAAACCATCCGCGAAAAGCTGCCCGAAGGGTTCCAGCGCGCCGAATATCTGTTGGATCACGGCATGTTGGACCGCGTGACCCACCGCAAGAATATGCGCGAAGAACTGGTCACCATTCTGCGTATGTTGATGAACCAATCGCCTGCGATCAAGGGTGATCTGCCTCCTCCGGGGGACATTCTTGAGGTCAACGCATGAGCGGCTCTGACGCCGTTCTAGACAGGATGATGACGCTGCACCCCAAGATCATCGATCTTGTGATGGACCGGGTGGAACGGCTGCTGGCAGCGCTTGGCAATCCTGAACGGCATGTGCCGCCGGTCATCCATCTTGCCGGCACCAATGGCAAAGGGTCGACCCAAGCGATGATCCGTGCGGGGCTAGAGGCGGGCGGCGCGCGCGTGCATGCCTATACTTCGCCGCATCTTGCCCGCTTTCACGAACGCATCCGGCTGGCTGGCGAGTTGATCAGCGAACCTGCACTGACCGCCCTTCTTGATGAATGCGTGCTGGCCAACGGCCCCGATGAGATCACGTTCTTTGAGATCACAACCTGCGCCGCCTTTCTGGCCTTTTCGCGGGTGCCTGCTGATTTCACGCTGCTGGAGGTGGGGCTGGGTGGCCGGTTGGACGCGACGAATGTCGTGGCGCGCCCGGCATTGACCATCATTACACCCGTCAGCCTTGATCATCAGCAGTATCTTGGCGACACGGTCGCCCTGATTGCGGGCGAAAAGGCCGGCATTCTGAAACGTGGTGTAACTTGTGTCGTCGGCCCGCAAAGCGACGAAGGGCTGGCAGCGATCGAAGCAAAAGCTGCACGACTTGGCAGCCCTCTCTTGGTTCATGGCCAGCATTGGCATGTCAGCGAAGAGCGTGGCCGTCTGATCTATCAAGACGACAATGGCCTGCTGGATTTGCCTTTGCCCAATCTGCCCGGCCCGTTTCAAGTGCAAAACGCCGGGGCTGCAATCGCCTCTTTGCGGTTCCTCGGCCGTGATGCTGCCGCTTGTGAGGCCGCTGTGACCAGCGCCTACTGGCCCGCCCGTATGCAGCGTTTGCGCACCGGTCCCTTGGTGGACAGTGCCCCGCAAGTAGAACTGTGGCTAGACGGCGGGCACAATCCTGCCGGGGGTGAGGCGGTGGCCGCAACGCTTGCCCGGATGCCAAAACGCGAGACCCATCTGATTTGCGGCATGCTGAACACCAAGGACGTAAAGGGCTACATGCTGCCCTTGGCGCCCTATGTGACCCAGATGCACGCGGTTTCCATCCCCGGCGAAAAGAACACTCTGCCTGCCGAAGTAACCCGCAATGCGGCGCTTGCGGCTGGAATGGCTGCGTACACGGCAGCGTCTGTCGCCGATGCCCTTATCCACATTGCCGCACAATCCCCACAGGCCCGCGTGCTGATCTGCGGTTCATTGTATCTGGCCGGCAGCGTTTTGCGCGAAAACGGCTAACGGCCAAACTATCGCCCAGATTGCGCGACATATTCGCGCGATTAAGCGAGG
>JAAFIJ010000015.1 GCA_013298675.1 Rhodobacterales bacterium
TTGGGCCAGCAGCAATTCTGTGTGCGGCTGGTGCCGGCGCAGTGATTGGAGTTGGGGTAGGGTTTGTTGCGGACCAAATTTGGGGAGATGGTTGCTACTCACTAGAAGAAGGCCTTTCCGACGCGGCGTTAGGCGCGGCTTACGGCTCACTTGGTGCAGTGTATGGGGTAGGAGTTGGAGCCACTGGTGTTGCTGGAGGGCTAACCGATGACCTTGCTAAGGGGATTGCAAACCTTGGAATTCCAAAGTTACCGCCCCCTACGATCCCTACAGGAATGACACAAAGCCAATTTGGCAAAGATATTGTCCAATGGGGGCAAAAAGCAGAGGGAGCGTTGGCGCGGAATAGTTCATTGACTTCAAACGCTGTACAACAAATGCAATCGCAAGGATTCACTAGAGATATGGCTATCCAATGGCGCAACTTCTATACAAACGAATTAAGCAGAAATCCAAATAATATGGCTGCTGCGGCACGGGTTGAACTTATGAATTCAATTCTCAAACTGATGGAGTAGGGGGCGTGCCGAGTGTTCAAAGATTCAATTATGTAAATTGCTCAGATCGTGATTTTCGAGTTACTTTGGAGCCATGGGCGGATCAATATTTAATTTGCTCAGGGGACTCAATTGAAATTGAAATTCATGCTCAAAATGAGCTAGGCATTCTAGAAATTGAACAGACATCGATGGGCCTTGTTATCTATGCTTATGAAGGTTCAATCGTCTGCGTAATGCGAAACGGAGTTGAGTTGCCGCCTTCCGATCAAGTTTAGGAACGGCTGAAAACCTGCCATTCTTGCCTTGATCATGTAGGCTTTGCTAATACCATGAGCGGGCCCAATAGATGCAAAAGGAGTATGCCTTTCTTAGCACTCGTGTGCGTTGATGAAGATGTGCGCTGACCGGGGGTCTGACGATCCATTCGGTGTTTGATTCTGCGGGGAACCGGATTGCCGAATATAATCAGGCCACTGGCACGCTGATCCGCGAATACATCTTGCTGAACGGCGCGCCGGTTGCGGTGGTGGAGGGCGGGGTGATTTATTACGTCCGCACCGACCACATCGGCCGCCCGGTCTTTGCTACCAATGCTGCGGGGGCCAAGGTCTGGACGGCCAGCTATTTGCCGTTTGGAGAGGTGAGGACGTCTACCGGCTCCGCCATGACCCTGCGCTTTTCGGGACAATGGTTCCAATCCGAATCCGGCTTGCACCAAAACTGGATGCGGGACTACGATCCGACGACGGGGAGGTATCTGCAGGCCGATCCGTTGGGCTTGGTGGATGGCGCGAGTGTTTATGGGTATGTGGGGCACTCGCTTGGCTTTTGCGATGTACTTGAGGCGGGATGCCACAATGGAAACATCAAAAACCCGTCAAGACAAACCCAACCACTTCTGTCGATTTACGACCTTGTTTTGCGGATGAGCTATAACAGAAAATCGCCCGCCATAAGTGACGCCACACCAACCAACCGGATTGAGAAATCCCTTGTGGCATTGCCATCAACATCGCCAAACACAAGCAGATCTGCACCCTGGGTAACATACCACACTGAGTTGGCCTGAGCCGTTGTCCCAGAGAAAACAAATGCCTGATCATTTGCAAGTGCAGTATTGGCGTCGATTTGGTTCAGATTAAAGCCATCGATGCCCGAGACAAAATTGTAGACGACATCACGACTTGCGCCGAGTGTGCTGTCGAGCGTCGATCTGAATATGAAAACATCGCGCACGGTATCAATGCCCGCATACATTTGATCGGTCCCTGTGCTGCCGAACAGACGGTCGCTGCCCCCACCACCCTGCAAAGTAACATTGCCCGCGCCCGCGACAATCAGGTCGTCGCCGAGGCTGCCCACAAGGCGGTCGTCGCCGTTTTCACCGAACAAGGTGTCGTTCCCTTCACCGCCACCAAGGCTATCAGCGCCGTTTCCGCCGGTAAGGCTGTCGTTACCTGTTTGGCCAAGCAAGGAATCATTGCCGTCGCCACCGAAGAGGGAATCGTTGCCCGCATTGCCGAAAAGGTCGTCGTCGCCAAGCGCACCTGTCACGATGTCATTTCCAGATCCGGAAATGAAGGTAAGGGATTCGACATCGAAAAGTTCGCACAGGATCCAATCTGGGGTTGCGACTGTGCCCCATTCCCCAGCATTGCCGAGCCTTGCAGTAATACTTTCTGTCTGGCTAGTGCAATCAAGTGTGACGTGGTCGTTGCCTGTCGTTGCATTCCACGTGTTATAATAGTTGCTTTCGAGAGTTATGCGGAGGTAATCATCGCCAGAGCCTGTGTTGAGGCGGATTACTTCGAATTCACTGAAGTGTGAACCATTGCTAAGATCGAACACTCCATTGGGACGGAAATCAATGTTCTGAGCGGTCGAATTTTGGGCTACGTCAATTTGGATAATGTCGGTACCGTCTCCTCCGTATAGGCCGCTCGGACCTGATGAGACGCCGAAAAGATAGTAGACCTCAACCGTATCGTTGCCACTATCGCCGTAAATGCTGTCGTTTCCACCTTGCACGACCAGATAATCATCTCCGTCACCTCCGGAAAGGAAATCATCGCCGCTGTCGCCATAAAGCTCATCGTTCCCTGCATTGCCGACCAGATAATCTCCGCCCGTGCCGCCCAAAAGCGTGTCGTCTCCGGAACCGGAAATGAATGTAATTACCTCCACAGAAGATAATGTGAAAATATAGTCCGCCGCGATTTTAACACCGCTGTTATCAAGTGCTGGGCCAATTCCCACGTAAAGGTTTTCTGTGTGGTTTGAAAAGTTTAGATTTGCATGATCATAGCCAGCCCCACCAAACCAGCCATTCCTAAAGTCGAAGTATCCAATTGGTGAATTGAAAATCAATTCGTCATTGCCGGTCCCAGAACCAAGGTACATAGCTTCAAAACCGTCAATGATGGTTCCGTCTGTCATAGTGATATTGCCACCAAGTTGAAAAACGATAACCTGAGCCGCACTTTGCTGATAAAGGTTTATGCTAACAAAGTCGTAGCCACTTCCCCCGTAGAGGCTATAGTTGGTGCCCCCAAAACCATTAACATAGTCGTCGCCTGCACCGCCAAAAATGCTGTCGTTGCCACCAAAGACGAAAAGTTCATCATTCCCTTCGCCGCCTTCGAGAAGGTCATCGCCGGATCCTGCATAAAGGATATCATTGCCACCATTACCTAGCAGCGTATCATTGCCACCCATCCCTAAAAAGCCGTCGCTTCCCGATCCTCCGGCAATATAGTTCGCCAGATCGTCACCATAGACAGTGTTGATGGGAACCACACCCGGTTCGCCAATCACCTCTATAGTGCTGCCCAAAACAGCGAAAATCTCGCTATCGGCCTGGCCAATTGGGTCTTGCAGATTGTAGGAGGCGACGATTTTTGTGGGTGATAGAAATGTCATGCCATGCTCACACAAATGTTGACTTAGAATCGATGAATGGCGACAAAATCCATCGCTCAGAATGGCAGGCTAGTTGAGCGAACCGAGTTCTGTAAAGGCCTAAGGTTATTTTCGGATTTTGGTCGTCATCGCTGGGACTTGCCATCGAGCGGTTGATTTTAAGGCGGCCTAATTGATGTTTGCGGTCAGACGCTAAAGCATTTGAAAAGCCGATAATTCTAGATCGACCACATTGGGCGCGTCTGAAATCAAATTTAGGATTTAAGTGGTGCCCAGAGACGGAATTGAACCGCCGACACGCGGATTTTCAATCCGCTGCTCTACCAACTGAGCTATCCGGGCAACTGGTCTTTCTGGGTCACCCCGGAACGATGAGGGCGTGATACGTCACTCTTTTAGGGCTGTCCAGAGGGATTTCACAGAAAAAACACATCATTGGCGGGTGGGTGTTACCTTGATGGCCTCGTCAAGGTCATCGGGTTCCGCCGCTTCGGCAGGAATGGCATAGCTGCCCGTCAGCCATTTGCCCAGATCGACATCGGCACATCTGCGCGAACAAAACGGGCGATAGCGTTCTGCCGCCTCTTTGGTGCAGATCGGGCAAGTCACTGACCAAATCCTTGGGGCAAAAGGCTGCGCAACGGAATGCGGTCACGCTTGCGAGTTAGTTCATAGAGGCCAAGTGTCGTCCAGCCGGCCAGATTGGCCTCACTCTCGCTTTTGAAAGCGGCGCGCAGGACTTGATCCAGCACGGCACGGTCACGCTTTGGCATTGGCGCAAAATCGACGACGATTTGCCCGCCAAGGCCGCGCAGACGCAACTGGCGGGGCAGGGCGCGCGCGGCGGCGATATTGGCCTTCAGGCCCGCGGCAGGTGTGGTATCTGGCCCAGTGTTCACATCAACCGCGATAAGGGCGCGGGTGACTTCAACCATCATATGGCCGCCGCCCACCAGATCAACGCGCGGCTGCAACAGGTCGGCCAGCAATTCGGGAACCGAATGATCGGCAAAGCCGCCTTCAAAGGTTTCATCCGGCTCTGGCTCCGACCATTCACGCCATGCCGTTTCATGGGCGCCTGCCCCTTCGATCAACAACTCTGGTCCGCCATCAACATCGGCCAAGACCGCTATAGCCAGGTCGCGCATAGAGGTGATGTCATCTGCCACGTCCTCACCGTCGGCGTTTGCGGCGGCAGACCGGACAATCAACCCAAGCGTTTCGGGCGCACCCGCCATGCGTTCGACTGCCAGATCGGTAAGTTCCTGACGCAGATCATCATCTTTGATACGGCGCGAGACATTGATCCCCGGCGCGTCTGGGGTGACGATCGAAAAGCGGGATTTGAACAACAGGCGCAACGTGACGGGGACGGCTTTGCCGTCTTCGGCCGGACCAGACACTTGCACCAACAGCCGCTGCCCGGGCGCGATCCCTGCGGTTTGGCGCAAAAATCCAGACCCTTCGGGCAGCTTTACAAACAGGCCGCCCTGACCCTTGACAGGACGATCTGCAACCGCGCGGTAAATCGCGCCCGGCAGTGCCATATCACCGTCAGGATCGATGACAAAATCTTCCAGCACGCCATCAACAATCATTGCGGCCGCTGCGCGCCCGTCGATCTCGTCAAGAATGATAATGCGACCGATCATGCGTTTCTCCAAATGGGATAGCCTGCCGCGGCCAAAAGGGCGGCTGTTTCTGCGAGGGGAAGGCCGACAATCCCGGTAAAGCTGCCGGAAATCCAAGGAATAAAGGCACTTGCGGCGCCTTGAATGGCATAGGCCCCAGCTTTGCCTTGCCAATCACCGCCCACCAGATAGCTGTTGAGTTCGATGTCCGACAGTCGTTTCATTTTGACGGCCGACACCGCCTCGCGCGTCCAAATCTTATCGCCCTTGCGCACCACGACGGCGGTAATCACCTGATGCCTGCGCCCACCGAGCGCGGTCAAAAACGCAGCTGCTTCACCGGCGTCTTTGGGTTTGCCCAAAATGCGTCGGCCCAAAGCGACGGTCGTATCTGCCGTCAGAATAATGTCATCGGGATCACCCGCGATTGCCAATGCTTTTTCGCGGGCAATGCGCGCGCAGTAGGGACGGGGCAATTCACCCTTTTTGGGGGTTTCATCAATTTCCGGCGGAAGAATTGCATCCGGAATGATGCCAAGCTGCGCCAGCAGCTCCTTGCGTCGCGGGCTGGCAGAGCCAAGAATAAGCCGCATGAACAGTTACTTAAAGCGGTAGTTGATACGGCCTTTGGACAGATCATAAGGGGTCATTTCGACCTGTACCTTGTCGCCTGCCAAAACACGGATGCGGTTCTTGCGCATCTTGCCTGCCATCACCGCAATCAATTCATGGCCGTTGTCGAGTTCAACCTTGAATGTCGCGTTGGGCAAGAGTTCCTTAACGACACCGGGGAATTCGAGGATATCTTCCTTGGCCATGGTCTCTCCAATAGGATTTAGCCCACGGAATCCGCAGGCGTTGGCGGGCATATGAACCTGTCAGGGGTTATTTTCAAGCGGAAAATCAGCCAAGGGCCGCAAGAGGCCATATCAATCTGCCTTCATCGCGTCAGCAAGGTTGCTATGGCCCAATTGTCGCAAGCATTTCTGTCTGGACGGCTATCACCCAAGCGGTTGCTGATCCTTAGAGCAGGAAGTCACTTGCCGATAGTGAGGTGACCCCCACCAATTGCACCGAAAAATCCCTGATGGCATCGCCGTCAACATCAGCAAAAACAATCAAATCGGTGCCAGATCTGGTCAACGCATACCAAACTGAATTTGCCTGTGCTGTGGTGCCTGAAAAGGAAAAGCCCTGATCGTTGACAAGGGTGCTATTGGCATCAATCAGTGTCAGGTTGATGTCATCAGTGCCCGCGACAAACTCGTAAATCACATCACGGGTCGCGCCAACGGTGCTGTTATCCACGCCTCTGAAGACAAACACGTCACGTACGGAATCCAAACCCGCGTACATGTAATCTGTTCCAATATTGCCGGTAAGACGATCAGAACCTGTACCGCCGTGCATGGTATCATTGCCTGCGCCGCCAATAAGTGTGTCATCGCCGGCTGAGCCCACCAAGCTGTCTTGGCCCTCATTGCCGTTCAAGAGATCATTGCCTTGACCGCCAGCAACTGTGTCAGCGCCAAGGCCACCAGAAATCTGGTCGTCACCATCATTGCCGATCAGAGTGTCATTGCCTTCATTGCCGTAGATGGTGTCGTTCCCGTTGGCACCAAACATGTTGTCTGCGAACGCAGAGCCAGTGAGGGTATCATCGCCACTAAGCCATTGACGTAGAAGCGCCAGATCATCTGCGGTGCTTTGTGTCAGTGCCGCCGCATCAAAGCTTAACATGCTGACGCTGCCGCCGAAAAGAAAGGAATATCCGTCAGGGTCAACACTGAACAAGCCAGAAAGGGTGCCGCTGATGCCAAGGCCCTCTCTATCTAAAACGATGTCGGTGCCCGCGAATGTGAACCAGGACATGTATTCGTTTGTACCCGGGTAGTTACTGGAAAACTCACCAAGATCTGGTAAGGCTAACATTCCTACGAATCCAGGAAAGTTCGTCGCGTCGGCAACAAAATCCGTATCATCATAAAAATCGAAAAAAACCGTAAGCATATGGTTGAGCTATCATGGCGGCATAGAGATCAAAGGAGTTGAAATTCGTTTGAACTGTCGTAAAAAACTGTGCCATCTGGGCGGTCCTTGTTGAATTAACGGGCAATACTAAACTGTTGAGATAACACCATTTGATCAATCTATACTAATTCAAATTGTTACCGTTATCGCAATTTACCGTCCTCAATCTTTGTACAATCCGATGGGTCGCTGCTTGATCTTGGAAGTGTGTGGTCAAATCAGTTTGCGCATCCAGAATTGCAACGATTTAACCGTTTCATCCAGATCGCCCATGTCACGCCAAGAAAACTCTGCGATCACGCCGGGCAAGGGAGCATAGCCGCGGCCAAGCCAGAAGGCGTCGTTGGTGCGGGCGTTTTGGGGTCTCATGGGGTGGCTCTCTGACCGGGTCACAGAACAAAACGCCACATAGCTGCGTTTCATGGAATGCGCGTGGGCCTCACGCAGGTCAATGAAACGGTGCCCGAGGCCAATGCCCCGATACGCAGGAAGCAATACCGATTCCGCACCGTAAAGAATATCGTTCAGGGGGATGTTCAACGCTTTGAAGGGGGCGGAAAAAGCCGCGGCATGGTCTTCCATCAGGGTCGAGGTTGACGCGCCGATCAAACGGTCTTGGTGAAATGCGCCGATCAATAGAGCACCGGGGTTGTCGCGGTAGGTTTGCAGGTATTCGCGCTCATAGTCAAAATTGCCGTCATAGAGATAAGGCCAGTCGCGAAAGACCGCGATCCGCAAGGCGGCGACGCCGTCGAGAGCGGCTTCAAGCGCTGCGCCTGTCAGCGCCCGCACTTCTACCTCGTCAACGTTCATGTCGAAACCTGTGCAATCCAGTCATTCAGGTTGTAAAACGTGGTGATGCGAGAGATTTTGCCGTCTTTGAGGTCAAAAAATGATCCGGCGGGCAAAATGTATTTTTGTCCATTTGCTTGTGGCAGGCCCGGGTCGGTTTTCAGGTATTCGCCGTGGACCACAAATTCGGCGGCGGCACGGGTGCCCGTTGTATTTATGAAGATCTCAATGTCCGTCAATCGCTCGCGGTAAGAAACTCCCATATGGGCGCAAAACTGGGCGAAGAGGTCAGCCCCGTGCCGGACAGCACCCTCGTTGACGCGGTGTTCGATATTGGGGGTGACGCAGGCCAACATGGCCAGTGGATCGGCGGCGTTGAAGGCGGCGTAATAGGCGATCAGGGTGTCACGGCTCATCAGGTGTCTCCCGGCAATGGCGCGCGCGTTGTATTGGGGTGGTGAGAGGTGGTCCTGCGCGGTCGCGAGGAGTGTTGCATGCCGTGTTGTTTTGGTAAAGCGCAGGAAAGGTAGACCGGGCAACGGATTGCGACCTTTGGAGAGATGTGGAGACGTCGGGGGTTCCACACCCCCGAACCCCCGTGGGATATTTCGGAACAGTTGAAGGAATTGTACCGATTTGGGCGAGGGGTTCGCCCAAATGGTGTTAAAGGGCCGCTTTGATCGTGGCGGCTATGGGGGTGGTTGGTCGACCGATCAAAGCCGACAACGTGCGGCTGTGGTCAAGAAGTGCGCCGCGTGAGGCGTGATCGTCGCTGTCCGCGAGGGCTTGCGAGAGTACCTCGGGCAGGCCGAAGCTTTGCAGGAGGCCTGCATAGGTCGCGGGAGGCAGGCTGTTGTAGGCGATTGGTTTGCCGACTTGTTTGGAAAGTTCGGCAGCGAAGTCATGCATCGTGAAAGGTACATCGCCCGCGAGTTCATAGATTTTGCCAGCGTGGGAGTCGTCCACAGCGGTAACGGCAATTGCTTCAGCATAATCTGCACGAGCGGCGGTGGCGATTTGGCCCGTGCCCATAGAGCCGATGAGCGCACCATGATCCTGAGCAGCTTGCAGCGAGCCGGTGTAGTTTTCAGTATACCAACCATTGCGCAAGATGGTGGTCGGGATGCCCGAGGCTTGCAGGGCCTGTTCGGTAGCGATGTGATCCGCGGCAAGGATCATCGGTGAGGCATCACCTTTCAGGATTGACGTGTAGACGATGCGCGACACGCCTGCGGCTTTTGCCGAGGCGATTACGGCGCGGTGTTGGCCGGCACGGTCATTGAAATCATTGGATGAAACCAGGACGAGGGTCTTGACGCCCTTAAGTGCTGCGGCGTGAGTTTCGGGTTTGGTGTAGTCAAATGCACGCGCGCTGGTGCCGGTAATGCGCGATGGATCGCGTGCAAGCGCTACGACGTCGGCATGCGGAGTGCGGGATTTCAGGGCGGTGAGAGCAAGCTGGCCAAGTTGGCCGGTGGCGCCTGTGATTGCGATGGTCATTGTGTATCTCCTTGGTTGATGCCGCAGAAATACGCCTTTACTTACGAAAGGGAAGTACATACATTTTTGTAAGTTTAAAGTTTTTTCAAAAGGCTCTGCAATGAATGATCTGACAGATTTTTCTCCGAACGTGCTGGCAGAGGCTTGCCCGTCGCGGCAGGTGTTGAAGCATTTGACCAGCCAGTGGGCGATCTTGGTGTTGCGTGCCTTGGGTGAGGGAACCTTGCGGTTTTCACAGCTGCGCCGCAAAGTTGGCGGCGTATCGGAAAGGATGCTCGCCCAGACCTTGCAAGTATTGGAGAGCGATGGGTTGGTGCGTCGCGTTTCTTATCCTGTGCTGCCACCGCATGTGGATTATACGCTGACGCCTTTGGGCGCTGAGGCGGCGATACGGGTGGTGGCGCTGACATGTTGGATTGAGGAGAACTTGGCGCGGATGAAGGACGGTGAGCGGGCGACTGAATAACACGCGGCGGCCGAGGCTATGCGGCAGAGGGCGGACCAAATCTGTCGATCATGCGGGTTTTGATCTGATCGCGGGCTTGTCGGTAGGCCGCAAGTTTCGCCTCTCGCCCCTCGCCCAAGGCGGTTGGGTCGATGATTGGCCAATACTCAACGGCCAAATGGGATGTTTTAGTCAATTCAAGAGCAGCGCGTTGGCTGGCCGGTGACAGGGCGATGATGAGATCAAACTGGCCCAGATCCTCGCCTAAGGTTTGCATTTCCTCAAAGGAACGTGAACGATGGCGCGAAAGTTCGACACCCAGTTCGGCGCACACGGCGATGGAAAAGCCGTCAACCTCCATGTCGTTGATGACCCCTGCGGATTGTACATAAGCGCGCTGGCCGTAGAATTTCTTCATCATCGCTTCGGCCATGGGAGAGCGTACGGCGTTGTGATCACAGCAAAACAGAACGGCCTGCGGGAAGTTTGCCAAAATTACCCCCAATGCAAAACGCAAATCAACGTGAACAGGCGGCGTGCTGTGTCACTGTCGACTTTTGCCTTGCCCTCCAGGCGTTCCTGCAAGACCCGGGCACCTTCATTGTGGATGCCGCGCCGGGCCATATCGATCGCCTCAATCTGGCTGGGTGGCAGACGCTTGACCGCGTCGAAATAGCTTTCACAAATCTGGAAATAGTCTTTGACCACTTGGCGAAAAGGGCCAAGCGACAGATGAAACTCAGTGATTTTCACGGCGTCGCTGGCTGCGATGTCAAACACCAAGCGTCCTTCGCGGATCGCTAGGCCAAGGCGGTAAGGCCCCGTTGGTGCGTCGCGGCCATCGCGGGCGGGCAGAGTAAATGAGTTTGATTCCAGAAGATCGAAAATCGCCACTTTGCGTTCTTGTTCGATCTCGGGCGTGGGTCGCACTAGGCCCTTTTCGTCAATCTCAATGTGGCTGATGCGGTTGGTCACTGCTGCCCTCCGTTCAATCGGTCGAGCCGCGCCCGTACCGAAAGACCATGCGCCTCTAGCCCCTCAGATTTCGCCAAACGTTCGGCTGCCGGTCCGATTTCGGCCAGCGCTTGCGGGGTCATTTTTGCGATTGTTGTACGTTTTACAAATTCCATAACACTCAAACCAGAGGAAAAACGGGCAGAACGGGCAGTTGGCAGGACGTGGTTAGGTCCACCCACGTAATCGCCAATCGCTTCCGGTGTCCATGCCCCCAGAAAAATTGCGCCGGCATGAGTGATTTCAAGAGCCAACGCGTCTGGGTCGGCTACGCACAGTTCTAGGTGTTCAGGGGCGACGCGGTTTGACAGTTGTGCTGCTTCAGACAAATTTTTGGTCACGATCACCGCGCCATTGTCGCGCCAAGCCGCTGCGGCAATCGTCCGGCGTTCCAGCGTTTCGAGACGCTTTTCGACCGCAGCCAGCACGGCGTTGGCAAATTTGGCGTCTGGGGTCAACAAGATCGACTGGGTACTTTCGTCATGTTCGGCCTGCGACAACAGATCCAGCGCGATCCAATTGGGGTCATTGTCCCCGTCGGCAATGATCAAAATCTCTGACGGCCCAGCAATCATGTCGATGCCCACACGGCCAAAGACCCGCCGCTTGGCTGCGGCCACAAAGGCATTGCCGGGGCCTGTTATTTTATCAACAGGTTCAATGGTTTGAGTGCCATAAGCCAAGGCCGCAATCGCTTGTGCTCCGCCGATACGCAACACGGTATCAACGCCCGAAAGCTGTGCTGCAAGCAAGACCAGCGGATTCACGATGCCATCTGGTGTCGGGCAAGTGACCACAAGCCGCGCCACGCCGGCCACTTTTGCAGGAATGGCGTTCATCAAAACGGAACTGGGATATGACGCAAGGCCGCCTGGCACATAAAGGCCAGCGGCCGAGACGGGCGTCCAGCGCCAGCCTAGCATTGCGCCACTGGGTTCGTGCCACATCATGTCTTGGGGCTTTTGGCGGCTGTGATAATCGTGAATGCGGGTGGCGGCCAATTCCAGCGCAGCGCGGTCCTCGTGCGATACTTTGGCGATTTCGTGGGCAATTTCGGCAGGGGTAAAGGCCATTGTGTCTGGTGTCAGCGTCAAGCGATCAAATTTCGCCGTCAGTTCCAGCACCGCCGCATCGCCGCGTGCGCGCACATCTGCGATGATTCCCGCAACGATATGGTCGACATCAGCCGAGTCCTCGCGCTTTTGGCCCAAGAGCGCGGCAAATTCTGCCGCAAACGCAGGATCTTGGGTGTTGAGCACGACAGGCATCGCAGTCTCCTTTTTCTTGGCGCATCTCCTAGCGTTTCGCCCTTGAGATCGCAAGCATGTGACGTGCCGGGCGCGCAGATCCGCTGAGGAGATCAGCCGCCGAAATGCGAGAAACGATAAGGCGAAACCCCAAATTTCTTGCGGAAACTCTTTGAGAAATGTGATGTAGAAGCGTAGCCGCAGGCCACGGCCACCTCTGTGATTTTCATATCCGTTTCGGCCAGCAACGCCCGACCCCGCGCCAAACGCAGGTCGTTCATATAGCGCACGGGCGTGATGTTCAGATAGCGGCTGAACAGCCGTTCAATCTGGCGACGCGACAGCGACAAATGCGCGGCGCATGCGTCAAGGTCAAAGTCTTCTTCGATATGTGCCTCAAGATAAGCCGCCGCTTGCAACAGTTTGTCATGCCGTGTGCCCAAACGGGCGGCGAGCGAGGTCGTCTGGTGGTCTTCCTCTGACCGCCTTTGGGTCAGTAGGCACATGTTCATCACTTCTTGACCAAGGCCGGGGCCAAAGCGATCATTGATCAACTTTAACATCAGGTCTGCCGCCGCAATGCCACCCGCACAGGTCATGACCCGTTCATCAATGCAAAAAACCTGCCGCGCAGGTGTCAGATCTGGGTGATTTTCGGCAAATGCGTCGATGTTGTCCCAATGCATAGTAAAGCGGTGACCTTTAAGAATACCCGCCGTGGCCAAAGCATAGGCCCCGGTGCAAAGGCCGCCGACGGTTTTGCCGCGCCGCCAAAGCGCGCGAAGCCAGTCACCAAGCGCCGCAGAGGCCTTGCCTTCAGGCTCCACGCCCGAGCAGACCAGGATTAATCCTTCGGGTTTGGCCTTTGGCCAGGCGCCATCGACCATGATCGGCGTGCCGTTGGAACAAACAACAGGTTTGCCGTCCTCTGACAGCACGAACCAGCGGAACAGGACTTGTTGCGACAGCTGATTTGCCATGCGCAAGGGCTCTATTGCGGAGGAAAATGCCAGCATGGTGAACTTTGGCAAAAGCACGAAACTGACATCCAAAGGGATGATATCGCCGTGGATCGCTACATGCGCCGACCCTTTGGCCACATAGCGTTGGACATCACTGACAGGCATCTCAGGCGTGGTGCCCGGCTGAGGCGCATCTGGCTGCCCAGAGGTCTCGCGCGCCGCTTCGGTCATCAGGTTCTGATCCCGGCAAAGCGCGTTTGCCATTCAACGCGCTCTTCGTCGGTGATTTTGCGGAACAGGTTTTCCGGTACGGCAAATTCATGTCCCGCGGGCAATGTGCGCAGGGCGGCACCGACATCTTTGGGCCAACTCCAGTCAGTTGAACCAATTGATGTCATCATGCTGGCCGAGGCATCGGGGATGAACGGGCTGGAAATCACGGCGTAAACCCGGATCAGGTTCAGCGCCAGGCGCACCATCGCCTGCGCGCGGTCAGGATCGGTTTTGACGACGGTCCAAGGTGCTGCGGATTGCAGGTATTCGTTGCCGACAACCCAAATGGCGCGCAATTCTGCCGCCGCTTTGCGCACCTCCATCGCCTCCATCAAGGATGCGTATTCGGTCAAGCGTTGGCCGAGATCAGCAATCAGAGCAGCCTCTTGCGGGCCAAAATCGCCGCCCGCAGGGATGGTTGATCCGAACTTTGCCGTGGCAAATTTGGTGACCCGGCTGACAAGATTGCCTAGAACGTCGGCCAAATCCTTGTTCACCGACATCTGGAAGTTTTCCCAAGTAAACTCGGCGTCCGAGTTTTCCGGGGCGTGGCTAAGCAACCACCAGCGCCAGTAATCGGGCGGCAGGATCGACAGGGCTTGATCCATGAAAATGCCGCGACCTTGGCTGGTGGAAAACTGGCCGCCGTCATAATTGAGGTAATTGAAAGACTTAAGGTAATCGACCAGTTTCCACGGCTCACCTGAACCGATGATGGTTGCGGGGAAAGACAGGGTATGGAAGGGCACGTTATCCTTGCCCATGAACTGGTAATATTTGACGTCGGCTGCCCCTTTGTCGGTGCGCCACCAGCGTTCCCATGCCGCATCATCAAGGCCATTGGCGTCAGCCCATTCTGCCGTGCCAGCGATGTATTCGATGGGCGCGTCAAACCAAACGTAGAACACTTTACCTTCCATTCCTGGCCATGGCTGATCGCCCTTTTTGACCGGAATGCCCCAATGCAAATCGCGGGTGATGCCACGGTCTTGCAATCCGTCCCCGTCGTTCAGCCACTTTTTGGCGATCGAAGTTGTCAAAATCGGCCAATCTTTTTTGCTGTCGATCCATGCCTCTAGCTGGTCGCGCAGGGCGCGCTGTTTCAGGTAAAGGTGTTTGGTTTCGCGCACCTCAAGGTTGGTCGACCCCGAGATCGACGACCGTGCGTCGATCAGATCGGTTGGATCCAGCTGCTTGGTACAGTTTTCGCACTGATCCCCACGAGCAGAGGTATAGCCGCAGTTTGGACAAGTCCCGGTGATATATCGGTCAGGTAAAAAGCGGTTGTCGTCGATCGAAAAGACCTGCTTTTCGGACACTTCGGCGATCAATCCTGCCCTGTCGAGCGCACCGGCAAAACTTTGGGTCAAGCGGTGGTTACGCGCACTGGATGAGCGGCCAAAGTGATCAAACGACAAACGAAAACCGCGCGCGATTTCGGCCTGTACCTCGTGCATCTCGGCGCAAAACACGTCCACGGGTTGGCCTACTTTGGCCGCCGCCAGTTCGGCGGGGGTGCCATGTTCATCCGTGGCGCAAATGAACATCACCTCATGGCCCTGCGCGCGCATAAAACGCGCGAACAAATCGGCTGGCAATTGGCTGCCCACAAGGTTGCCCAAGTGCTTAATGCCATTGATGTATGGGATTGCCGAGGTGATCAGAATCCTTGCCATGGAGCGGCCCCTTTTAACAGTTGCGCGCCCCGTTTAGCGCAAGGTGAGATTAAGGGCCAGACCGCTTTCATTTCGTTTGACACAGACACGTCGCGGAGCTTTCTAATCGGGCAAAACGACCCTAGACTTGGCCCAAAATGTAGGGGGCAACCATGCGTCGGGTGAAATTGGGGCAAACGGGGATCGAGGTGTCCGCGATTTGCTTGGGCACGATGACTTGGGGCAATCGGAACTCTGAGGCAGAGGGGCATGGTCAGGCTGACTTTGCGCTAGATCAAGGTGTTGATTTTTGGGATACGGCAGAGATGTATCCGGTGGCCCCTGTGCGCGCCGAAACCGTTGGCCGGACCGAAGAAATCATCGGGACTTGGTTTGCGCGGGGCGGGATGCGCGATAAGGTTGTTTTGGCCACCAAGGTCACGGGAGCGGGCGAACATGCCGTGCGGGGTGGCGCTGCGCTAACCGGTGCAATTCTGCGGGCGGCGGTCGAGGGGTCGCTTCGCCGTTTGCGAACAGATTACATCGACCTTTACCAACTGCATTGGCCTAATCGTCCAGCCTATCACTTTCGCGACAATTGGTCCTTTGATCCGCGCGGTGAAACTAAGGTTAACGTTGAAGCGCATATGCTTGATATCCTTAAGGTATCAGCCGAATTGATACGAGAGGGCAAAATTCGTCACATTGCACTTTCCAATGAATCAGTTTGGGGTGCCGCTAAATGGTTGGCCTTGGCCGAGACGCATGGATTGCCCCGCATGGCGACAGTACAAAATGAATATTCACTGATGTGTCGTCAGTTTGATACGGATTGGGCCGAATTTTCGGTGTTGGAAGACATGCCGTTGCTGGCATTTTCGCCCTTGGCGACGGGGCTGTTGAGCGGGAAATATGCGGGTGATGTGATCCCGGAGGGGTCGCGGCGCGTGTTCAACCCGACCTTAAGTGGTCGCGTGACACCTCGGGTTTTTCCGGCAGTTGCCGCCTATTTGGGGATTGCCGCGCGTCATGGTCTCGACCCGTCGCAGATGGCGATTGCGTGGACAATGACGCGACCATTTGCCTGTTTTCCGATCATTGGGGCAACCAATCTTGATCAGCTGGCAACGGACATCGCCTCGCATTCCCTTACCCTTTCTTCAGACGTTATGAACGAGATTTCAGATGTGCATCGCAACCACCCGCAGCCTTATTGACTTGAGAATCCTTGGCCGTCGCGCGAGGCAAAGCATTTTGGGGCTCTGCGCGGTTCTGTTGTTCGCGTGCACATCGTCTGGCGGGTCAGACGGTACAAAAACAGGCGGTAACACTATGGGTGCGCCTGTCGCTGCCAGTGCACTTGTGGATGCACCAATAGAAGTGACGCCTTTGTCAGTGCCGGGTCAGGCGGTTGGCGTTCCTGCAAATGGTCCCGGACCTGCCGATCCCGCGGCGGCCAAAGCAACACCTGCCCCACCAATCCCGCGCGAGGCGGGCAAGCCTGTGGCATCTGAACCTGTTGCCATCGACACTCCGGCTGATGTCATAGAGTTTGTGTCGCCCCAAGCGCTGGCCTGCCGCAAAAAGGGGAATACATGGGCCGAGGCAGGAAGTGAGGGCGCCATGGCTTGTATCTCGAGGACGGGTGACGCGGGAAAAAGTTGCAGGTCAGGCAAAGATTGCGAAGGTTTTTGTTTAGCAAGATCAGGAACTTGCGCGCCATACTCGCCTTTGTTTGGGTGTAATGACATTTTGCAGGATGACGGCGTAGAGGTGAACATATGTCTCGATTGACGCTAGTTCTCGCGGTTGGAATTCTGACCGGATGCGTCACGTCAGTGCCCAAATCGCTACCGGAAGGCTATCGCCAAACTCAAACCCCCATTTATTCAAGCGCTGTCTTTGACCAAACCAGACTGATCGGGCGTTGGGAACAAGTTGCGACATTTGCAGGCGGCAAGCCGCGTTGCACGTCGGGTGGCGCAGAGTTTGTGCAAAAAACGTCAGGTTTGTTTGTCGGAATGGCGTTGTGCACCGCGCAAGGCAAACGCAAGGTTTCTGGTGCCGTTCAGATGTCAGGCCCGGGACGTTTTCGGATCGCGGGGCTGAACGAAGAGTTGTGGGTGCTTTGGGCCGATGGCGATTACCGGACTTTGGTCTTGGGGACACCGTCTGGAAATCTGGGGTTTATCCTGAACCGAGATGGCGCAATTTCTGAAGACAGGGTGATCGCCGCGCGCGAGATTTTGGATTGGAATGGCTATGATTTGACGGCTCTAAGGCTGTTGCGCTAACGCATCTCGGGTCAAAGCAGTGCGCGGATATGCTGAGCAGCGTCTCGCGCCCCAAAGCTTGCTTCGCGTACCAGCCAATCAAAGTGTCGCAGGATAAGTTGCACTTTGCTGGGGTCACGAAAGGACACATAGCTGCGCCCAAGATACAAAACCGCCAAGCCGGGTCCAAATACTGTCACCGGGCTGGAAAAAACCTTATGCGCATCAAAAATGTATAACCGCAGCGCCGGGTAGAGATCTTCACAAGCTGTCGCAAGATGTAGCAACTGCGCGCGACGCAGCGACAGAGGCAGGTCCTGCCAATACCCTGTTCCGTGGGCAAAGGAGTGAAGTTCGTGGAAGGGCAAGGCGATTTCGTAATCAGACCTTGCGCCGCGCATCCAATCCAACTGTGCCTGAAACGATGCAAGAGCAACGCTGTCTTGCGATTTCAGGTGATCGCGGTACTCCCAACTTACGACTTCGGGCAATTTCAGCATATCAGGAAGAGTCGCCGGGACATGCCGAATTTTGTAGCCCGCCGCCTCTTTATGCCAAGAGAACATTGTGTCGTCGAGCAAGGCGCGCGGTGCGTCATCAAATCTAACATACTGATCTAGAATGGAATTTACAGTATCTGGTGTTTCCGAAAGCCCCAAAAGCCAATCGCTGGTGACACCAAGGGCCAAGGCGCAGTCCGCAATCAGTTGCGCGTTCGGAAGTCGCGTTCCGTCGGCAAGCAAGGCAGAAATTGTAGAACGGTCAACCCCCGCGCTTTGCGCCAGCTTGCTTTGCGATAAGTGCTTGCTGGCCATGGCTTTTTGTAGGCGTTCACGAAACAGGTCTGATCGAATACGCTTGTCCATTATGTTCACTATTGTTGATATCTAAAAACAACTGCGATAGTCCGATGTTAATTCTCTGAGTTATCACCGCAACAAGCAAGTGTTATGATCGGGGAAGGGACAGCGGTTAGACTGACAAAGTTGGGAAAGTGCGATGTTTAAGAATGGTGCATGGGGTGTCGAATGGCCGACACTGTTCATGTTTGTCGTAACCTATACTTCTTGGGTCGCTGGCACGATGCTGTGGGAGGTTTCGCCACTTGCAGCGATCGGCATCTTGAGTCTGGCTATCGCACAGTTTTCATCGCTGCAACATGAGGTGCTGCACGGCCATCCCTTTGCCAGTAAATCCGTCAATGAGGCCATGGTGTTCCCAGCTTTGACGCTCGTGGTGCCCTATAACAGGTTTCGCGACCTGCATCTTGCCCACCATTTTGACCCCAATCTGACCGACCCCTATGATGATCCAGAGGCGAATTTCGTCGATCCGGCAGTTTGGACGACGCTTTCGCCCTTCAGGCAAGGTTTGTTGCGGCTGAACAATACGCTTTTCGGGCGGATTTTTCTGGGACCGATCCTCGGGACCTTCCGATTTGTCGCCAGCGATTGGCGATTGATCCGCGCAAATGAGCCGGGGGTTGCCAAAGCTTGGATCTTGAACG
>JAAFIJ010000150.1 GCA_013298675.1 Rhodobacterales bacterium
GGCTTCATCACAAGCGGGAAAGCATCGATTGCACAGGGTCGGGCAAAGTCCCTTGGGGCCCTATGATTTGATCGTCGATGCCTCTGGCGCGGGATCGCTTTTGTCGCCTCTTCAGGCACGGCCGCTGCCATTTGGTGCGATTTGGGGGCAAGTGCCTTGGCCCAAAGGCACCGTTCTGCCGACCGATCAACTGACCCAACGCTATCAGGCGGCGCGGCGCATGGCCGGGGTTTTGCCGATAGGCCGTTTGCCTGATGACCCAACCCCGCGCGCCGCGATTTTCTGGTCCCTGCCCGCAAAACAACTTGCAACATGGCACCAGTCCAGCTTTGACGATTGGCGCGCAGATGCAGCGGCATTTTGGCCAGAGTTTGCGCCCTTTATCGCGCAACTGACCGACGCGGCGCAGATGACATGCGCGCGCTATGGACATGGGTCGCTGCGCAAACCTTACGGCGAAGGCATCGCGTTTATTGGGGATTCAGCACATCGGGCCAGTCCGCAACTGGGCCAGGGCGCGAATATGGCGCTGCTTGATGCCGCAGCACTTTGCGTCGCGTTGCGCAGGCAAAGTCGCGTCGATCTGGCTTTGCCGCATTACGCGCAGATGCGCAGGCGGCACAGATGGTGCTATCAGTCGCTCAGTGCGGCGTTTACCCCGATGTACCAATCCGACAGCCGCTTGCTGCCGATCTTGCGCGACCATGTCCTTGGCCCCATTGCCCGCCTCTGGCCGATGCGCGCGATTCTTACCCAACTGGTTTCCGGCACTTTGGTCCGCCCCCTGCGTGGCATTCAGCTTGACGATTTTGTCTCATCCCGCGAACAGGACACCTGATTCTCGACCAAGATTGAGGGAACTGCGACGTTTGATCGCCCTTGGAAGTGGGGCGCAAAGGCCCTAGGGTCTTCAGACAAGGGAGAAGACCCATGCGTGACGCGTCAATCAATGTACTGGGAGGGGTGTTAGAACCCTGTTCGACCACTCCTTTAACCGGGTTTTTCCGCAATGGCTGCTGCGACACCGGACCGATGGACCACGGCTTGCACACTGTGTGCTGCATCATGACGGCCGAATTTCTTGCGCTGTCGAAGTATCTTGGAAACGACCTTTCAACGCCACGCCCCGAGTATGGCTTTGCGGGACTGACCGCAGGCGATAAGTGGTGCCTGTGCGCCGCGCGGTTTTATCAAGCACACGAAGAAGGCGCCGCCCCAAACGTGTTGCTCAGGGCAACGCACCAGCGCACCCTCACGATTGTGCCCTTGGACATCTTGACCCTTTATGCCGCAGATTTGTCTGACGCTGCGGGCTGACTGTCGCGCATCAGATCTTCAATGAATAACGACAACAACTGCGGACGCCCAGTCACGCCAGCCTTTTTGTAAATCGAATTTGTCTGCGCCTTGACCGTGCCCTCTGACGTCACGCGCAACAGCGCTATTTCTGCTGTGGACATCCCCTTTAGAGCAAAAAGCGCCACGTCCTTTTCTGCCGGAGACAGACCCCATTCATTGAACCGCTCGGCCAAGACATCCATAAAGACGCCGGACGCGCGGCGCAGACGGTCCTCGGCCAAACGTTTGTCACGAAATGCTCCGCGCAGTGTAAATGCGCCAAGCAGCAAGCCCAGCAGCAAACCCAAGGCTGCCACCACCTCAAACAGTTCCATCAACTCCCATTTCAATGGGGGGATCGGCAGACCGACAAATGAGGATAAGATGCCCGAAATAAAATAAAGCGCGGAAATGGCCTGAATGACCAACACAAGGATGATAAACGCTTTACCCTTCACCGAGGTAAACCTTTCAAGCCATTGTTCCAGTTAGAAAAGGAAAGCTGCGCAATCCGCAGGGGCCTTTTCACATCAACGCCCTTCTCATTCATTTTCAGGCTCATCCGGTGGATCTTCTGGATCTTCTGGATCTTCTGGATCCTCACCGTGGCCCGACCCTGATCCAGAGCCTCCACCCGAACCACTACCGCTGCCCGAACCACCGCTACTGCCCGAACCACCGCTACTGCCGGACCCTGCGCCGCTGCCCGAACCTGTACCAGACCCGCTGCCAGTACCCGAACCCGTGCCAGCGCCACTCCCTGACCCACTTGCGGAACCGCTCCCCCCAGCTGTGGCGGTCCAAAGGTCGCGCAGGATTTCGCCCGTGCGTGGGTTCAAAACAATCTCGCGCGTGCCGCCGGTTTTCTGGGCAACAATCCTTATCCGACCCAACCAAGTGTTTTCGATCAGAACGACGCTATAGCCATCTTCTTCCAGCTGCGAGATCAGGACTGTCGAGACATCTTGCCCATATGCAGCGGTGCCGCCCAAAGCGGCCACGACAGCATAGGCAAGCAGAGTTCTTCGCTGGATTTGCATATATCGCCACATCATTGGTGCCTTTCCAAGGCTATCGCAAACAAATGCCCCCCGGCAAGGGCCGGGGCGCATTCAAGGTTTGGTCACCGACCCATGTCGGTGTGGTTTTGCCGATCCTGCGAGACCGCGCGCAGCTTAGTCGTCGTTGCTGTCGTGGCCTGAGCCGTCATGCGAACTGTCATGATCACCGTCATGGCCGGAGTTGTCATCGTTACCGTCGCTGTCATCGTCATCTCCGCCATTGTCATCGCTTGAACTGTCGCTGTCGTCAGAACCTGAATCCTCGTCATCATTCAGGAAATCGCGGTCGCGGGTTACAATTTTGATGCCGTCGCTGATGTGGTCGCCAGCTTGCACTGCGTAGACCTCTGTTTTCAGAACGGCGCCCGTTGTCATGTCATAAATCACTTCGGTTTTCATGCCATTCTTGATGGCCTCAACCTTGATCTGCGTCAGGCCTTGCTTAACCTCGATCGCGGTAAAGCCTTGGGCTTGAAAGTCAGCGGCAAGTGCATCCGCGGTGACGGCTGCTTGGGCAATGCCTGCAAAAAGGCTGAAAGCCGAAGCAAGAAGTATGGATTTCAGAGTCATCATCTGTCCTTTTCTTTGAATTGACCTGCGGTAGCCGGCAGGCAATTGGTTGAACGCAAACTGCTGCTCGATCAGCGGCGAGTCGGTGTAAAGACAGGTTCAGTCATATGGCGGCGTTGATCTATTAACCCAGAGGTCTAAAATCGTCGTTTCGACCTGCAGGCTGATGCGAATAGACCAAAGGTTTATGGCAGCCTGTGACTTTGGTCCCATGATACTTGGCTGGCCACAGCCGTCACTGGCCTCGGTTCATCGGCAAAAATTAATCTTATGGAAATTCAATTTCATCCTATTGTCAGCAGCTTAAAAGAATGGGCCCCGAATAGATCGGGGCCCACATAACAAGAAAACAGAAAATTGAGCCGTTACGCGCCCAGTGGGCTGCATGGCCCACCAAGCAAGGCTACGTCAGATTTTCATATCAAAGCCAAGGTGCTTTGCCACCGTGAAGATGTCTTTGTCACCCCGTCCACACATGTTCATCACGATGATATGTTCGGCGGGCAAGGTTGGCGCGATCTTCATCACATGTGCCAGCGCATGGCTAGGCTCAAGCGCGGGGATAATGCCTTCAAGCTTGCACGACAGCTGGAACGCCTCCAGCGCCTCTTTGTCGGTGATAGAGACATATTGCGCGCGGCCCATATCGTGCAGCCACGAATGCTCTGGCCCAATGCCTGGATAATCAAGACCTGCCGAGATGGAGAAACCCTCTAGGATCTGGCCATCATTGTCTTGCAAAAGATAAGTCCGGTTGCCATGCAACACGCCCGGGCGTCCGCCTGTCAGGGATGCGCAATGTTCCATCCGCGCGTCCACGCCCTTACCGCCCGCCTCAACCCCAATGATATTGACACTTGGATCATCGAGGAACGGATAAAACAGACCCATCGCGTTTGATCCGCCGCCAATCGCCGCAATGATGGTATCGGGCAGACGGCCCTCACCTTCCTGTTCGGCCAATTGCCAACGCACTTCCTTGCCGATGATCGATTGGAAATCGCGCACCATGGCTGGATATGGATGTGGCCCCGCAACCGTGCCGATGCAATAAAACGTGTCGCGCACATTGGTGACCCAATCGCGCAAGGCATCGTTCATCGCGTCCTTTAGCGTGCCGCGACCGCTTGTGACCGGAATAACTTCTGCCCCCAAAAGGCGCATGCGGAACACGTTTGGCGCTTGGCGTTCCACGTCATGCGCACCCATGTAGACGACGCATTGCAAGCCAAACTTGGCGCACACCGTGGCAGTGGCCACGCCGTGCTGCCCAGCACCAGTTTCCGCAATGATCCGGGTCTTGCCCATGCGCCGCGCCAGAATGATCTGCCCCAACACATTGTTGATCTTATGCGCGCCGGTATGGTTCAGCTCATCACGCTTCATATAGATCTTTGCGCCGCCCAAATGCTTGGTCAAACGGTCGGCGTAGTAAAGCGGGCTTGGGCGGCCAACATAGTGTTTCCACAGATCGTCCATCTCGGCCCAAAAGGTCGGATCGGTCTTGGCGAATTCATAGCGCGCCTCAAGATCAAGGATCAGCGGCATCAGGGTTTCGGAAACGAAACGCCCACCGAACTTGCCAAAGCGGCCCTGCTCGTCAGGCCCAGTCATAAAGCTGTTCACACCGTCTTCCATCTGCGTTCTCTCTCCCATCGGCGCTCGCGCCCGCGTACTGAAAAGGGTGTAGCGCTGTTAGCGGTCGGGGAAAAGGGGGAGGGCACGCGCGCCAACAGATTAAAGCCAGAGGTCGCGGTCCAGACCGACGGCATCCCCCACTGACGCAAGGCCGTCGCGTTGCAACAACGCGTCCAACCCGCGCGCAATATCTGCCGCAAGTGAAAGGCCACCATACACCATCGCGGTATAGAACTGTACCGCAGACGCCCCCGCCCTGATTTTCGCATAGGCCTGATCGGCAGTCGAAATGCCGCCGACGCCAACCAAGGGCAACTTACCATCAGTCAACTTGGACAAGGTCGCCAATACACGTGTCGATTTTTCAAACAACGGCGCGCCCGACAGGCCACCCGCCTCGCCTTTGTGCGGGCTTTGCAATCCGTCGCGCGACAAAGTTGTGTTGGTCGCAACAATACCTGCCAAACCAGAGGTCATCGCAACTTCGACAATCTCAGCCAGCTCATCATGGTTCAAATCCGGCGCAATTTTCAGGAAAATCGGGATCGGACGCGCCAAACCGTTCCGGGTGTCCATAACCCCTGCAAGCAAAGCTGTCAGTGCGGCCCTGCCCTGCAGGTCACGTAGCTTTTCGGTATTGGGAGAGCTGACATTGACGGTCGCAAAATCGACATAGGGGCCGCAAACTGCCAAAACCCTTGCAAAATCTGCCGCACGGTCCGTGCTGGTTTTGTTTGCACCAAGATTTAGACCGACCGGCACAAGACCTGCCGTGCGTGCCCGAAGACGCGCCGCAATCACGTCTGCTCCTTGATTGTTAAACCCAAATCGGTTGATTGCAGCACGGTCCGCTGTCAACCGATACAACCGTGGCTGCGGGTTGCCTTCTTGCGGCCGTGGCGTTGCGGCCCCCACTTCAACAAAACCAAAGCCCGCGCGCGACAAGGGGCCCACCACATTGGCATTCTTGTCGAACCCTGCCGCCAGTCCTACCGGATTGGCCAGGCTTAGTCCCGCCAATTGGGTCGCCAACCGGGGCGATGTGAAAACACCGGACAGTGGCACAAGCCCCATTTCCAACGCCTTGATCGACAAACCATGCGCGCGCTCTGGATCAAGCCTGTGCAAGGCCAACAAGCCAAGTCGTTCTAACAGGTTCATATCACACCTTCAGGAAAGATATGGCCGGCGGCGCCCAAGGGCAGGGATTTGTCCCAAACCACTTCAGACAACACCAACGCGCGGTAAAGATGCGGGAACAACGCGCCGCCGCGCGACACTTCCCATTTCAACGCCTCACCCAGACGGTCGGCGTCAAACGCGACCAAGACAAGATCGCTTTCCATGCCAAAGTATTTGGCAGCGGTTTCGGCCAGCTGCGGGCTCGCGGAAAAATGGATGAAACCATCGGCCAGATCAACAGGCGCTCCGAGCGTCTGTCCGGCGGAGCGGAATGCATCCCATTCGGGACGACGGAGGATTTTATAGATCAACATAGGCGCCTCATGCCCCGAACTGCGCATTCGGTCAATGGGCGATCCGCCCGCCTTCTGGCCCTCCTCCTACCCATGCTTGCCCCTTTGCCGCAATCGCCTAAGATAGCGCAATGTGCGGCCGGTTCACCATCACCCATCCAAATGAGGCCTTGGCGCAATTGTTTGCGGCCGTGCCCAGCAACGACTTGCCCTTGGTGCCGCGTCACAACATTTGCCCGACGAACGAGGTGGCCGTCGTCACTTCTGAAGGCACGGCCGCAGAACGACGGCTACGCCCCATGCGGTGGGGGTTTGTTCCGTCATGGTACAAGGCACCGAATGACGGCCCTCTGATCATCAACGCCCGGTCCGATACCGTGGCCGTCAAACCCGCGTTTCGTGAAGCGATCCGTGCGCGCCGCTGCATCATCCCCGCCAGTGGATTTTACGAATGGACCGAGGGACCTGATAAATCCCGTTTGCCATATTACATCACCCGCGCTGACGGTGCCCCCATGGCCTTTGCTGGGCTGTGGCAAAACTGGGGGGATCTGATCACCTGCGCCGTGGTTAGCACCGACGCGGGGCCAGGCATGGCGGGCATTCACGACAGAGAGCCTGTAATCCTTGACCCCGCCGATTGGCCGCTGTGGCTGGGCGAGGCCGGGCACGGTGCGGCAACGCTGATGCACCCTACCCTTGCCGGAACCTTGCGGATGCACCGTGTGAATGTGGCGGTAAACTCCAATCGTGCCAGTGGGGCGCAGTTAATCGAGTCAATTGAAGGACAGAAATGATGCGACAAGGTGTTGAGCCTGCCAAAAGGGAGTGCTAGGAAGAGCCCGAGCGCGGGCGTTGTGTAATGGTAAGACCTTAGCCTTCCAAGCTAAAGAC
>JAAFIJ010000151.1 GCA_013298675.1 Rhodobacterales bacterium
CGCCTTGGTCAGTTCGGTCTTGCCGACACCCGTTGGCCCAAGGAATAGGAACGACCCCAAAGGCCGCCCTTCGTCATTCAACCCCGCCCGTGCACGACGAACGGCGTTAGAAACGGCGACCACGGCGGCGCGTTGGCCGATCACGCGTTTGCCCAACTCTTCTTCCATCCGCAGCAGTTTCTCGCGCTCACCCTCCAGCATCTTGGACACGGGAATGCCGGTCCACCGCTGCACCACCTCGGCAATCTGCTCTGGTCGGACCGCCTCGGAGACCAGCGCGTCACCTTCGCGGGCCTCTGCCTCGGCCAGTTTCTTTTCCAGCCCCGGAATAATGCCATAAGACAACTCGCCCGCACGGCCCAGATTGCCGTCACGCTTGGCGTGCTCCAGATCGGCGCGCGCTTTTTCAAGATGCCCCTTCAAATCGCGCGCGACCTCTAGCTTGTCACGCTCTGCCTGCCATTTCGACGTCATCTCGGACGACTGTTCCAAAAGGTTCGACAGCTCTTTGACCAACTTTTCCAACCGGTCCTTGGACGCGTTGTCATCTTCTTTCTTCAGCGCCTCGGCTTCGATCTGCAATTGCAGGATCTGACGGTCCAGCTGATCCAATTCTTCGGGTTTGCTGTCGACCTCCATCCGAAGGCGAGATGCGGCCTCATCCACCAGATCGATGGCTTTGTCAGGCAAAAAACGGTCGGTGATGTAACGATGCGACAGTGTCGCCGCCGCCACAAGTGCCGAGTCAGAGATACGCACCCCGTGGTGGAGTTCGTATTTCTCTTTGATCCCGCGCAGAATTGAAATGGTATCCTCGACCGTAGGCTCGGATACCAACACGGGCTGGAACCGCCGCGCGAGCGCCGCATCCTTTTCCACGTACTTACGGTATTCGGTCAGGGTCGTCGCACCCACGCAGTGCAGATCACCCCGCGCCAGCGCAGGTTTGATCAGGTTGGCCGCATCCATCGCGCCATCTGCCTTGCCCGCGCCCACAAGCGTGTGCATCTCGTCGATGAACAAGATGATATTGCCCTCGGCGGCAGTCACTTCGTTTAGCACTGCCTTCAGGCGCTCTTCGAATTCGCCGCGGTACTTGGCCCCGGCAATCAGCGCGCCCATATCAAGCGCCATCAGTTTCTTGTCGCGCAGCGATTCCGGCACGTCACCATCAACGATGCGCAGGGCAAGACCCTCGGCAATCGCGGTTTTGCCCACGCCCGGCTCTCCGATCAGCACCGGGTTATTCTTGGTGCGACGTGACAGAACCTGCATGGTCCGCCGAATTTCTTCGTCGCGGCCAATGATCGGGTCAATCTTGCCCTCGGCCGCAGCCTCGGTCAGGTCGCGCGCATATTTCTTCAGCGCGTCATAGCCTTCTTCGGCACTTGCCGTGTCAGCAGTGCGCCCTTTGCGAATTTCATTGATCGCGGTGTTCAGTTTTTGCGCCGTCACAGCGCCCGCATCCAAAGCGTCCTTCGCCTTGGACGCCACCATCGTCAGCGCCATCAGCATGCGTTCCACGGGAACAAAACTGTCGCCGGCCTTTTTCGCCAGCTTTTCAGCCTCATCCAGAACCTTGACCAAACCGGGGTCCATGAAGGGCTGCGCATCCCCTGTGACTCGCGGCAGTTTCGTCAGTGTCAGTGTCAAGGCGTCGGTCACGCGCGCGGGTTCGGCCCCCGCACGACGGATCAGGTTGGACGCAAGCCCCTGTTCATCATCCAAGATCGCCTTGAGCAAATGTTCGGGCGCCAGCCGCTGATGGTTTTCGCGCGTTGCAATGGTCTGCGCTGCCTGGATAAAGCCGCGCGACCGCTCCGTGAATTTCTCTAAATTCATCGGCCAATCTCCTTTTCTAATGCACCTCGGAACTGCCCTGATGCGGCACAGCTTCCTTGGCCCAAGACAGAAATGGGGGTATCGCCGGACCTTTGCAATAGGTCGATCATCGCAGCGAGTTGCTAATTTTCCAGCAGCATCCAAGGCCACTTGATCCCGGCAGCGCCAATAACTTGAACTGTCTTTGCAGAATTTTTTGGCCGCTCTGACAGCGCAACCCTGTAGGAAGGTTAAAGTTTTTCACACTTCGCCCTGCTGGGAACCAACACAGCACCCAGTTTCTTAACCTTGTTGCGCAATCTTGTGGGGGACACCGACAAAACGATCTCGTGTTGGAATTGCCCTGACACCATTTGACCGAACGTTCCCTTTGAACACACGTCCCCTTTGACCAAAAGCCAAGAGATTTAAAATGTCCATCGAACCATTTGAGCGGTCAACCTTTGCGCCGATCACCAAAGTTGATCCTGTCACGATCGCTCCTTTGCACCGGATCGATCTTGCAGACTTGAACGCCGTTGGATTTGAAGAACGGAACCACGCAATGTTTATCGCGCGCTGCCAGCAAGTGGTCGCTTTGCGCTTGACCAACAGTTCCACAAACTCTGTGTTTGCTCAGGTTCGCCAAACGCCAAAACGACGAAAGCTTTTGTGCGCCTGATTCGGCGCAATCCATCGCGTAAGGCGGATGTCCTGCCACTGCCTGCGCCCGTTAAGTGCCGTAACCAGTGACCTGAATTTCCTTTGT
The DNA here is from genome assembly GCA_013298675.1 of Rhodobacterales bacterium. GTDB lineage: Bacteria > Pseudomonadota > Alphaproteobacteria > Rhodobacterales > Rhodobacteraceae > JAAFU01. The sequence continues at coordinate 2,591 of JAAFIJ010000151.1, forward strand.
TTAAGCTATGTTGCCTAAGAGTGAACACGAGTGTCCCGACCCTCTGTCAGGGGGTCGGGTATTTCATTGCCGTCGGCATTTGCACCATTTGCCCGCAGGAATAGTCCTCTTTATGACACGCCACGCGCGAAAGCAGAGGAAATCCGCCGATCCACAATGCGCCTTTCGGCATGTCATTGCAGATCGCTTAACCCGACACACGCCGCCCCTTGCAAAGACCGTCCAGATGCCGCCTAAGGGGGAAAAAAGGGCGAACCATGCAAGATATCCTTCAGCCCATTATTCACAAAACTTCTGTTCAAGGCTTACAGGTCAATGTCGCAAGTTCTGGCTTGTCGATTGGCGATTCTGCGCATTTGGAGCGTTTGGCGGATGGCCGTATTGGCATTTTTGCCCAAGCAAAGCGCTGGCGCTTTGGCGTTTTTCCGCATCGTGGAAACACGCTGATCGGGTCGCTGTCTGACGAATCTGCGGCACGGATATCTGAGGCCCTCGACAGTGGCGGCACCTTACGGACCCGAATCGTTGGCCTGACGCCAGAGCATTTGATGCTGGACGGGCACGCATCGGTTGACGTGTCGATCTGGGGCAATCTGGCGCTAGAGCTTCATTTTGACCATTCATCTGACAGTCGGTATGCAGTCTAGGCGGCGTTGACGCCCTGATAGGTTTCTTTGGCGAGTGAAATCGCTGATACACGGCCCACGTCACCCCTAACCGGATAGAAACGTCATGTCCTACACCCATGCCACGCAATCCCTGACCGACGCCGCCGTCTTAGAAATGCTGACCGCAGCACAAGCCAAGGCAGTTGCGATGGGTCAACCACAGTGCATCGTGATCGCGGATACCAGCGCAGTTGTGCTGGGATCGTTGCGGATGCTGGGCGCGCGGGTGTTGTCGATGCGCTCTGCCACGGCCAAGGCGCGAACTTCTGCGTCAACCGGTAACCTGAGCGGGGCGTTGCCAGAGGCGGTTCGCGTCACCATTGCAGTCGCCACAGATGGAACGATGACCGGTCTGCCGGGTGGCCTGCCGATCCGGTTCAACGGCGTTTTGGTCGGCGGCATTGGTGTGGGGTCTGGCAGCGGCGCCCAAGACGAAGAGGTCGCGCGCGCAGCCCTTGCGGCAATTGGTGCGGATCAGGTCTGAGCGGCCAGCCTAAGCATCCACCTCAGCATAGCGCACAAAGGCAAATGAATTGCCGTCCGGGGCCCAGTTCGGCACGTTCATGGTGCCCTGTCCGCCATTGAACGCAAGGATCCTGCGTTGATCGCTGCCGTCGGGCGCACAAAGCACCAACTCGACCGGCAAATCACGCGGGTGGCCTTGGGTGCCGGTGGGATACGCCAAATACAGCAGATACCGACCACAAGGTGACGGATGCGGAAACCAGTTGACGTAATCATCCCTAAAAAGCTGGCGTTGATTGGCCCCGTTTGCATCCATAATCCAGATTTGAGCGTGGCCACCGCGATCGCAGTTATAGTAAATTTGCGCACCATCGGCGCTATAGTCTGGCCCGTCGCAATGTCCTTCAGAATTTGTCAGCCGCTGTTCCGTCCCGCCGTTCAGCGACAAAACATAGACATCAATCACCCGGCTGCCACCACGTGCCGCGACATAGGCAATGGTGCGGCCATCAGGTGCCCACCCATGCCACCAACTGGGGTGATCTGGCGAAACGCGTTCGGGCTCGCCCCCCGCCGCCGGGATCAAATAAATCTCGGATCCCTGCCCATCGTGGTGCGACGAAAGGATGATCCGCGTCCCGTCGGGGCTGATGCCATGATCATTGTTGCATAGCACAGCAACGCCCGTATCCAAGGGAACCATCTGCGGCGCATCCAGTGGAACGCGGTAAAGCCGGCCCTCGCCATTTATCAACAAATAGCTGCCGTCAGGCGACCAGTTCGGCGCCTCTATCAACATGTCCGCTTGCAACACCACCCGCGACTCGCTGCGCGCAACATCATAGATTTCAAGCGAGCTGCGCATGGTCAGGTCCCCCACAAAGTTGTTATTCGCGCGACTTGGGTGTCAAAAGCTTTGCCGGGCGCAACGCCTCGGCTGCTTTGAACAGCCCGAAGGTTTGGTTGACGTAATTCACCACACCACCGATCTGTTCCAGATACTTTGCCAACTCTGGCGTCCGCTCTGCCTCAACCACCTGTACCGGACGATCCGGGCCCTCGGCTTCAAACTGGCAATAGAACAACGGCTCACCACGTTTCAGGATGATATCCTTTTCCGGCTCGTGCCATTCGAACGCCCACATAAGCGGGCGCGGCCAGACGTTCAGCGGAAAGCGACCGCCAAAGATCGTGCCCGGCAGCGGGTCTTTGCGGTAATGCGCAAAGGCGGCAAGCTGGGTTACATACACCAACTCATCGGCGATAAACGTATAGGGCAGAACCATTTGCACCGTTGGGCGGTCTGGATAGCGCCACTCGGCCTCATTGACCAAGGTCATCACCTCGCCCAGTTTATTGCCCCTGATCGAGGAACCTGCCCCCGCGCGATTGATCAGATGCGCCTTGCCCTTGTCATCCCGACCAAAGCCCAGATGAATGTCAAACGGACTTTTGATATAGAAATAGCGGCTTTCCATTTGAATGACCGCAGGGCAACGGCTGGCAGATTTGGAATGTGTCTTGTTGGTCTGGCGAAAGGATACACGTTCTGGCGCGTCATAAAGGACAGCACCTTTGTCGCTGCTTAGAAACCAGCCTACGGTGACCGGGCCAGACTTGCCCTCGCCTTCGGGACGCTCAAATGTGACATTGATTTCCATATTCTGCCTCACAATTTTTGCCACAGAGTCCACCCATCAGGCGGGTCGTGTCAATGCAACAGCGCGGACTTAAGCGCCCGAACTCGCGCTGCATCTGTCCTTTTTGCGTCTTTTGAGGCAAATCCCATCGCGATGGCTTTGTCCGAGGGCAAAATGGGCCCAGAACAGGACGCGTGCACCTCACGCAGCGGCAAGTGCATTAGTTGGCCGATGGTCAGCGCCGATATCCCCGCACCGGGCATAATGATGATCCTCCCCGCTGCCGCTTGAAGCATCTTGGAAAGCTGCGCTACACCTGCTGGTGCCGAAGCAGCACCACCCGACGTCAGGATACGCTCTACTCCCAAATCAATTGCCAGTTCCAGAGCGGGTCGCCAGTCGTTGATCATGTCAAAGGCGCGGTGAAGCGTGACCCCCAGCCCGTGCGCTGCGCCCATCAAATGCGTCATCACCTCTGCATCCAACTGATTTCGCGCATCAAGCGCGCCAAACACCACGCCCTGCAACCCGCACAGCCGGGCCGCAGCAATATCATCGCACATCACGGCAATTTCAGCCTTGGTATAGCAAAAATCACCGCTGCGCGGACGGATCATTGCATAGACCGGGCGACCACATTCCGACGCTTCGCGCATCAAACCGTAGGACGGGGTCAGCCCGCCCAAATCAAGCGCTGAACACAGCTCTATGCGGTCAGCGCCACCTTGAACGGCGGCCGATAGCCCTTGTGAATCGTCGACCGCAACTTCCAATCCGATCGCAACTTCTCGCTCAATTGACATTCACACCCCTCCAAAGGCGGCACGCCCCGCCTCAACCGCGCCGATCAAACCGGCGTCAGATCCGCAGATCGCAGGCACGACCAGCGGCATATCGGTTTTGCGCAAGATCCGCGCGCGCAGGGCCAAGTCTAACGCTGCAATCAGGTCGGGCGCATTGGCAAGCCCACCGCCGACCGGCAAAATCGACGCCCCAACCACATTGACCACCATCGCAAGGGGTCCCGACACAAGATCAAGCCAGCGCGCAACGGTTCCCATATCCTTGCCCGCCCGCCAAGCGGCCAAAATATCAGGTGCCGACAAATGTGCGCCGTGCAGATGAAAATATAGCCGCTCTAGCCCACGCGCGCCGCCAATGGTGTCAAGGCAACCGGTCTGCCCACAACCGCAAGGCAGGGCTGGGTCGTGCAACACCGGACCATGCCCCCATTCACCCGCGAACCCTCCGGCACCTGTCACAACCCGGCCATCAAGGACCAAACCGCCACCAACACCCGTCCCAAGGATAATGCCAAACACCGACCTGTGGCCGCGACCAGCGCCGTGCTTTGCTTCGGCCAAGGCAAAGCAATCGGCATCATTCAAGATGGTAACCGGCAAGCCAAGCCGCGTCTGCAGCTCTGCGGCAATGCAAGTTCCGTCGATTCCAGGAATATTGGCAACCTTGATCCGCCCCGTGTCAGGATCGATGATCCCTGCCATCGAAATCGCAATGCCCGCCTCGCCCCCGCGTAAAAACCCCGCCAAACCGTCGACAAAGGGGGCAAGCCCGTTGCACGGTGTCGCGACCTCTCCAAGG
>JAAFIJ010000152.1 GCA_013298675.1 Rhodobacterales bacterium
CATCAACGTGCGCCCGATGACCATCGCCGCTGCGCGAATGACAAACAGGCCGAAAATCGCAAGCCCCACCCATAAAAGTGCATCTTGCCCGCCCGCCGAAAACACTTTGTCGAACAGCGGCTGCAGCAGTTTGCTCAGCGCACCAAGGGTCGCGCCTTCAATCACCAAAAAGATGAGCGCCGCCAAAATCGCGCCAAGATGCGGGCGCAAATAGGCAGTCCACAACCGCCACATCAAGCGTTTTTCGGGCTGTTCCTGGGGGGCGGGGGCAGAGGTCACGGCGCTAGGATCTTCCTGTCTGGAACACGGCCGAACATGCCTGTTTTCACGGGGAATTCAATGTGCCTTTGGTCTAACTGGGATAGCGGGCACTGGCAAGCAGCGCACCCTTTGTTGCGCGATGTTGACGCTGCCCAGCATCAAGCGTAGCCATTCAAAAAACTTTGTGCGGAGCATGCGATGACGCTTGGATTTGGACGACCCTATTTGGCAATTCCCGGTCCTTCCGTGATGCCGGACCGGGTGTTGCGCGCGATGCATCAAGCCTCGCCCAATATCTATGAAGGGCCGTTGACCGAGATGGTCCAAACACTCTGGCCAGATTTGCGCGCGGTGGCCTGCACGACCCAAAACGTCGCGATTTATATCGCCAACGGCCACGCGGTCTGGGAAGCTGCAAATGCAAACATGTTCTCGCGCGGGGACAAGGCGTTGGTGTTGGCGACCGGGCATTTTGGGTTGTCGTGGGCAGGAACGGCTCGGGCAGTGGGGGTTGAGGTTGAGGTTCTGGATTTCGGCAAATCCAATGCGGCGGACATGGGTCGGGTTGAGGCCGCGTTGCGCGCCGATGTACACCATGAAATCAGGGCCGTCCTGACGACGCACGTCGATACCGCAAGTTCGCTGCGGACCGATATCCCCGCTTTGCGCGCGGCCATCGACGCGGCCAAGCACCCGGCCTTGCTGGTGGTTGATTGCATCGCGAGCCTTGGGTGCGATGAATTCCGGATGGATGAATGGGGGGTCGATGTGACTGTTTCGGCCTCGCAAAAGGGGCTGATGGTGCCGCCGGGCATGGGCTTTGTCTGGTTTTCAGAAAAGGCGAGAGCGGTGTGCCGAACGTCGGGTTTGCGCACCCCCTATTGGGATTGGGGGCCGCGCGCCGATGGTCCCGATTTTTGGCAATATTGGAATGGCACGGCACCAACGCACCACCTCTTCGGTTTGCGCGAGTCGCTGAACATGATCTTGCATGAGGAAGGCTTGGCCAATGTCTGGGCACGCCACGCGGTTTTGGCCGGCTCAGTTTGGGCCGCAATTGACGCTTGGAATGCTGGCAACCCGGAAATCGCGATGAATGTCGCCGATGCAAAGCATAGATCCCACGCGGTAACCGCCGCGCGTTTTGGCGCACCGCATGCAACGCGTCTGCGCGAATGGACAGAGCACCGCGCCGGCGTCACCCTTGGAATTGGTCTTGGTATGGCCACGCAATCTGATCCCACCAGCAGCGGCTTTTTGCGGGTGGGCCATATGGGACATGTGAATGCGCACATGACATTGGGTGCTTTGGCGGTGATGGAGGCAGGGATGGTCGCGTTGAATATCCCGCATGGTTCGGGTGCTTTAGCCGCAGCCGCCGCAGTTATCGGGCGCGCCGCGCGCGATTGAAGCAGTCTTAGGGCTGTTCAAAAGTGACGACCGGGCCCTTTTTGTCACCGCCAAGTGAAATGAACAATGCGCAAGCGATCAGGATCGTGACGCCCAGCAGCGTATAGCGGTCGGGTAAGTCGTTGAAAAACCACCAACCGACAAAAGTGGCCATAATCATCTCAGTATAAGCAAGCGGCGCAAGCAATGACGCTTCGGCAAAGTCATAGGCCCGCACGATCAGAAAATGGCCAAAGGTCGCGATGGTTCCCAAAGCGGCCATCATCAACCATTGGGTGGGCGTGGGCGTCACCCAGACAAAGGGCATCGCGGCACCGATCAGGACCGTCGCAACCGCGTTGGTTTGAAACGTGGTCAAAATTGCAGGCGCGCGCCCTGAAATCCGCCGCGCCATGACCAAGTACACAGCAAAGCTCAGACCTGAAGCAAGGGCCAGTAGGCTGCCCGGGTTCAATGCGACAAAACCGGGTCGGATGATGATCAACGTGCCCAGAAACCCGATGCAGACCGCGATCCAACGCGATGGGCTGACCCGCTCACGCAGCACAGCGGCCGACAGCACGGTCACAATCAACGGCTGAACAAAAAAGATCGCTAGGGTATCCGCGATCGGTAGAAATTTCAGCCCAAGGAAAAAGCAAAAGGTGGCCATGACCAGCAGCCCCGCTCGGATGGCGTGAAAATAGGGCTGTGCTGGAAACAGGTCTGCGGGACCCACGTGTCGCAACGCAAAGGGCAAGCTGACGATGGCACCAAATCCGACCCTGGCCCAAACGATTTGGAGTATGGGCATATGCTCTTGGCCCAAGAACTTGGCCAACACATCGATAAACGGCAGGCTTGCCATTGCACCAAGCATCAACAAGACGCCAACCAATCGCTGTGAAAGGACGGGCACTGGCATCACGTTCTCCTAACGGGTACGCGGCAAGCCTATGCCGCGTTTCCCGTCGGGTCGAGGATGATTGCGACCCTTTGCGCCCGAAATCTACATCGGGTGATCAGCCAGCCATTTGGTCATCCAAGCGATCTCTGCTTCTTGGGCGGCAATCACCGCTTCGGCCAGCTTGCGCACCTCTGGGTCGGTGCCGTGTTCCAACACGATTTTCGCCATTGCCACGGCACCTTGATGGTGTGGGATCATGCCACGGATAAAATCGACGTCGGCGTTGCCGGAGTACTCGATATTCATCCCTTCATGCATCGCCATATTGGCATCCATAAAGGACTGGGTGGCGGCACTTTCCATACCCGTCATGGTATGGCCCTTATGCGCTGTGGTTTCGGCCAATAGGGCTGGAGTCGTGGCAAGGGTTAAACCCAACGCGACAGTCATGTTGCGGATTAAGGTTAGGGACATTTTCGACAACTCCTCGGATTACATTGGTCACGTAATGATCTTTTTGCGCGATGTAAGGCAAATCACTAACTCTTGTGCGCAGAATTGATCGCCTCTGCCCTTTTGTTTCCATGCTCACAGGTTATGATACCGGGGTTAATCCGAAGGTTTGTCATGGCCACGCAATCGTCCCGTCGCCCCGTCGTGGGCATCATCAGCAACTCTCATGTGTTGAATGAACGCTATGAGGTACATGCCTCTGGCCACATCAACTCTGCTGCGGTCACCCATGCGGCAGGCGCTGTGCCGATGATCATTCCGTGCAACCCGGATTGGGTAAAAATCTCTGAGTTGATGGAGATTTGCGATGGCTTTTTGCTGACCGGAGGCAGGCCCAACATACACCCCGAAGAGTACGGTGAAGAGCCAACGCCTGCGCACGGCGACTTTGACCGCCAGCGCGATGCCATCACTTTGCCACTGATCCGGGCCTGTATTAACCGTGGGCAACCGTTTCTTGGGGTGTGCCGTGGTTTTCAAGAGGTGAATGTGGCTTTGGGCGGCACATTGCACCCTGAAATTCGCGAGTTACCGGGACGGATGAACCACCGCATGCCGCCTGAAGGCACGATAGACGAACAATTCGCGTTGCGCCACCGAGTGCATTTTACCCAAGGGGGGGTGTTTCATACCCTGTTTGGTCAGGCAGAGGTCATGACAAACACCTTGCACGGTCAGGGCATCATGCGGGCGGGCACGGGTATTGTGATCGACGGGGTCGCCGAGGATGGCACCCCAGAGGCGATTTATGTCGAAGGGGCCAAAGGCTTTACCCTGTCAGTGCAATGGCATCCCGAATGGAATGCGCTTGCCGACCCAGTGTCAAAACCGCTGTTTGCAGCCTTTGGCAACGCGCTGTCGACTTGGGTCGCACACAAGGCATAGCTCGGTCCTCATTGCGCCGAAACGGGGTTGTGGCACGTTCCGCAAACGATATAGTTTCTTGCAAAACAGGAGACAGCGATGAAACGTTCCCGGATCAATGATATCATGGCAGCGGCGGATGAGATGATGCGCCACTACGGCTTTACCTTGCCACCTTTTGCCTATTGGACGCCCGACCAGTTCAAGGCGCGCACTGACGCGCGCCGGGTGATAGAGGGGCGTTGTGGTTGGGACATCACAGATTACGGGCAAGGACGCTTTGACCAGATGGGGCTGTTTCTGTTCACTTTGCGCAATGGGTCGCTTGCTGATCTGCAACGCGGTGGCGGCATGTGTTATGCGGAAAAGCTGTTGATTTCTCGGCAGGATCAGCTTTCGCCCATGCACACACATGTCATCAAGGCCGAAGATATCATCAACCGGGGTGGGGCAACCTTGGTGGTCGAACTGTTCGGGTCAGACGACAAAGGCAACTTTGCGGCTGATAGGGGGGGGCTTGTGCGCTGCGACGGTATCGACACGCCCTACAGCCCCGGCATGAAGCTGAAACTCGCACCCGGAGAGTCCGTGACCCTGATGCCGGGCGATTGGCATGCGTTTTGGGGAGAGGGCGGCGATGTTTTGATCGGAGAGGTGTCGACGGTGAACGACGATGTCACCGACAATGTGTTTCGCGAACCGATTGGACGCTTTGCCGAAATTGACGAAGATGTTGCCCCGACGCATCTGTTGGTCAGTGATTATGAACGCTGGCTTGCCTGATCGGGCAAACCCAAAGGGATAAAGGCAAAACAGCCGGGCAGTTGCCCGGCTGTTTTGTCGTCAATCGCGCGACGCGCTTAGGGCTTTTTCGGGACCAGGATCGGACACACCCCATTCACCAAGGCCACCGTGCACGGCATCTGGGGTACCATAGCAACGCTAGGTGTCACAGCCGGTGTCACAGCAGGGGCAGGTGTGAGGGTTGCGGGTGCAGCGGCCACGGGTCCGTTTGAGTTGATCACCAACGGTGCCAAGCCGGTTGCAGGCGTGGACGGAGCCGGGGTTGTCGACGTCGTTGCCGTCGTGGTCGTTCCTGTCATCGGTCCGTTGCTGTTGATAATCAAAGGCGCCGGAGTCGCCGGTTTTGGTTTTTTCGGCGCAGGCGGCGGCAAGGTCAGACCTTTCGGCATCGATCCATCTGCATTCAGCACGATCACTTTGGATCCATCAGGAACGCGGTTGTAAAGATCGATGATGTCTTGGTTGATCATCCGGATACAGCCTGAAGAGGCGTTCTTGCCGATTGAGAACCATTCCGGCGTGCCGTGAATACGGTAGCCATAATCAATGCCGTTAGTGGTCAGATAAAGTGCGCGCGCGCCAAGTGGGTTTTCTGGGCCGCCGGGCATGCCGTCTTTCCACTGTGCTTTCTCAGGACTGCGCTCAATCATCTCTGGTGGCGGGGTCCATGTTGGCCAAGGGTTGCGACTGGTGATCAACGCTTCACCCGACCATTGAAAACCGGCGCGACCCACTGCGATGCCGTAGCGCATCGCTTGGTTCTTGCCCGTCACCAGATAAAGGTGCTTTTCAGCGGGATTGATGACGATGGTGTTCTTTGGCAAGTCGGTTGGATAATACACTGTCTGACGTTGGAACTCTGCCGGAACCTTGTCGACAGGAACCGCAGGCACTGCAAACCCATTGTCGGTGCTTGCGCCGTAAACGCCCGCAACGATCTTGGGTTCTGGTGCTGCGACAACACCAGCCTCAACCAAGGCCGGGTCCGGAACGCAAGCAGTAAGGGTGGTAGAAAGGGTGATCGCAACCAAAAGGCGGAAAAGCAGTCTTTGCATAAGTAATCCATGCGCAAAAAAGGGGCAATCGCCCGAAAGAATCTTTCAGGACCCTAGTCGAGGGGCATTGCCGCGTCAAAGCCCCTCGCAGCGTTATTCCAAATAATCACAAAGTCGTGCGCAAATGCCAAAGTTCCGGGAACAGTTCAACCTCCAGCATTTTGCGCAGGTAACTGACCCCCGCGGTGCCGCCCGTTCCGCGCTTGAACCCGATCACGCGCTCTACTGTGGTCACATGATTGAAACGCCAGCGCCGAAAGTAATCTTCAAAATCCACCAGCTTTTCTGCCAGCTCATAGGCTTGCCAATACTGTGCGGGGTCGCGGTAAACTGTTTCCCAGACGGCGCGCACGTCATCATTGGCCACCCAAGCCTGTCGTAAGTCGCGGTGCAAAACCGTCTCTGGCACCGGTAATCCCGCCCGCGCGAGGTGGCGCAATGCTTCGTCATAAAGCGAAGGCCGCGCCAACTCGGCCTCTAGCCGCGCCAAGATATCGGGACGGTGCGCGTGCGGCTTTAACATGGCCAAGTTGCGGTTTCCGGTGGCAAATTCGATCAAACGGTATTGCCAGCTTTGAAACCCCGAGGATTGACCCAGCCCTTCGCGAAAGGTTGTGTAATCAGAGGGGGTCATCGTGCGCAAAACGTCCCAAGCATTGTTTAGCTGCTCAAAAATGCGGCTTATCCGGGCCAGCATCTTGAACGCCTCGGGCGCGCGCCCTTGGGCTATGGCAAGTCGTGCCGCATCCAACTCGTGCAGGGCCAGTTTCATCCACAGCTCTGACGCCTGATGCTGAATGATGAACAACATTTCATCATGCGCGCTGGTCTTTTGATTTTGTGCCGTCAGGATCTGATCGATGCACAGATAATCGCCGTAGGACATGCGCCCGTCAAAGGACATCTGCGCACCTTCGCGCGAAGGATCATAGGTGGTCATAGAAATACTCCGGTCAACAATGAAGGGGTCAGGGCGGTCAGACCGCGCTGTTCCTGTTCAAAACCGACAAATTGCCAATGGTGCGCCATTGGCAAATCCACCCCGACGGGCGGCACAAGGGAAGGGGATTGCTTTGCCTCATCCGAACAGATTAACTCAGCTGACAGGTTGGCGTCCATGGGTTT
>JAAFIJ010000153.1 GCA_013298675.1 Rhodobacterales bacterium
GTTCATGTGACCTCATCAATGGTTATGATTTGGCTTTGGTACAAAAATGGAACGTTCCAAATTCTACAAAACAAGTTTGCCTTCGTCAATTTCTATTCGTGTAATCGCTCAACAGAGATGATTTTGCGGTTGGGTTTTGTTTTCCCGACGCAGCGACGAGAACCGAGGCACGATCTGAAGCTTTTGGAGCTAAGGAGGGATGGCTTGCTCCCCCATAGGCCTATAGCAGCCGCAGAGCGAGCCTTGCGCTTCGCAGGTTAGATTTGGGCGGCCATTGTGCCGTTGTCGCGAAGTGAGGTCCGCCTTAACTCAAACACAAATCCTTTCCACACTAAGCAGGCTTAGGTACTATTGCCTCGGGCGGTTCCAGCAAACCCGGCCCTGAACAACGGCAAATGATACTTTGATCCTGGCGCTCTTTCTGTCCAGGGCGGTGGATCGCTGGGTAAGCGTTTATCATTCCAGGAAACACAATCACGTAAGTAGCCGCTCGGCGGCCGACCTTCAAGAAAGGAGGCTACTTCTCCGATACGGTCGCAGACAGAGTCCATTACGATATAAGTCTCTTTGTTGATGAGTGGCGCTAAACGTCTCGTGAAACGAGGGGCAAACCATCGCTCCTTGCCTTTGGCCATTGAAGCTCGCAAACCAAAATCCCAAGGAGTTGCCTTGTTTGGAAATTCCCGGACCAACCGCAAATCGTCTGGATGAGATATGTCTCTAAAGTTGATTATGAATGCGGGTCGTCCGTGCCAATCCCATTGAAAATCGAACAAATCTATTTGATTGCCCCGATCTCGCAACCAAAGACTGCTATACCCTTTGGCAAGCCTTCTGGGACTTGCAAAACCAAGGTTCCTTAATTTTGGAATTCCTCTCGCAATAAGGTTTTGTTTGAGCAATTCTTTTGCAGTTTTGGCATTTACAAAAATCATCGAACTAGACCCAATCATAATTTGAATGGCTTCCAAGCCGAAGCATCTGATGAACTTACCTGCCTTTGCCATAGTGTCCGATGACAGAGGATGCGCAATAAAGCCGCCCCATTTCGCATAATGCATCGGAATTCGGCAGTATGTCCAGCACGGCGGTGTCCTACATGCAGATTTGAGCAAGGAACGGTGTGCGACTGCACCGATGCATAAAATCCCAATCTGAGGTGTTTCTAAATTCTTTCCCGTTGCGCGACCCATATGCGCCGCCGACAACTGTCGCGTGTTGGACGAGTGAGAATCAGTATGGAAATTGTTGCCCCGGTGCTGTTAATCGTGTTGAGCGTGGTCTTTTGGACTTGGCTCAAAGATCGAAAACCATAGCTTCCCCTGCAGTTGGATTTCGCGCCTAGATCGGTCAAAGACCGTGATCTGGAACCTTGCCTGAAGGTGCCAGATAAGGTCGCGTCACGTCATTCAATGTGACGCCAAGCGCCTCGACCTCCAGCAGAATGCTGGCATCACCTGACATTTTCAGCATGACCTTGCCCGCGCCATCATTGCCCGCATCAAAGACGATTTCCAGCAATGCCAAGGTCGCGGGCATCGTGGGATCAAAACCCAGTGTTTTGGCCGACATGACGCCGTCCAACACCAGCATTGCACGCACCCGTTCGACACCGCGCCGCTCAGTTTTGGCTCTGGCAGCATCTTCCCAACGAAACCTGTTCACCAGAACGGCAAAGCGGCGGCGCTTACGATCAAAGCGCATGTCTTGCGACACAAACACCGCGTCTTGCAAAAGGGCCGACAGAATCGTCAGCCCTTCGCTGTCTTGCGCTGCAAGACGAAGGGGGTCATCCGCCCCGTCTTCAAACCGCGCATCGGTCATGCTTTGATCCGTTCAATTTTTGCGCCCAAGGCAGACAACTTGGCCTCGACCCGTTCATAACCACGGTCAAGGTGATAGACGCGGCTGACCACCGTCTCACCCTCTGCCGCAAGACCAGCAAGGATCAGGCTGACAGAGGCGCGCAAATCGGTGGCCATAACGCGCGCGCCCTTTAGCTGCTCTACCCCAGTCACCGTCGCAAGGCCGCCGTGAACGTCGATTTTGGCCCCCATGCGGATCAATTCCGGGGCGTGCATAAAGCGGTTCTCAAAGATCTTTTCTTCCAGCACCGATACGCCATTGGCGGTGCACAGCAGCGCCATCATCTGGGCCTGCAAATCTGTCGGAAAGCCGGGGAACGGTTCGGTGACCACGTTGATCGCGTTCACCCGACCGCCACGACGCGTGACCTTAAGGCCGCGCTCTGTTTCAGTCACGGACACGCCCGCCTCGTCCAACTTTTCACAAAACGCGCCCAAAAGGCTGATCTTGCCGCCAAGGCATTCCACTTCGCCGCCGCAAATCGCAGGGATCAGCATATAGGTGCCCAGTTCGATCCGGTCGGTGACCACAGGGTGCGTCGCCCCGTGCAAGCGGTCCACTCCTTGGATGGTGATCGTGCTCGTACCTTCACCGTCAATCTGCGCGCCCATTTTGCGCAAGCATTGGGCCAGATCCACGATTTCTGGTTCGCGTGCCGCATTTTTCAACACAGTCGTTCCGCGCGCCAAAGTGGCCGCCATCAGCGCATTTTCTGTAGCCCCGACCGATACGAATGGAAATTCCACCACCGCGCCGCGCAAACGCCCACCGGGCGCCTTCGCATGAATATAGCCGTCGCGCAGATCCAACTCTGCGCCCATCGCCTCGAGCGCCTTCAGGTGTAGATCAACAGGGCGCGCGCCAATGGCACAGCCGCCCGGCAAAGACACCACCGCATGACCGTCGCGTGCCAGCATCGGGCCAAGGACCAAGATAGAGGCGCGCATCTTGCGTACGATATCATAGTCCGCCGTGTGATTGGTGATTGCGTGACTAGACATCGCCAGCACTTGACCATCTTGCAGGCTTGCCACCTCTGCCCCAAGCGAGCCCAGCAACTGGGTCATCGTGGCGATGTCCGAAAGACGCGGCGCGTTTGTCAGCGTCAAGGGCTCATCACTCAGCAATGTGGCCGGCATCAACGTCAGGCACGCATTCTTTGCGCCCGCAATCGGGATAACCCCGTTCAGCTCTCCACCGCCCTTAACCAGAATCGAATCCATCAGCCCGCCTCACTCATCAGTGTTATCGTCATTATTTTCGTTGCCGTCCTGAGCTGACCGCGCCTTTGCCTGTGCCTTGCGGCGCGAAACATTCGCTTTCAAAGCCACTTTCAGCCGTTCGTCACGCGTCAAAGCACGCGCAGCTTTCGCTTGTTTCACTGACTTTTCGATCGCAGGGTCATCCATAGATGCGCTTCTTAACGCAGCAAGCGCCAAGGGTCCATATTGCTATGGCGAATTGCACTTGCAAGCGTAGGAATTTGCGTCTAATCAGCCGCCACGCCCGACAGATAGTCCTGTCAGCGGCGCAAGTTGCTGTGGTAGCTCAGTGGTAGAGCACTCCCTTGGTAAGGGAGAGGTCGAGAGTTCAATCCTCTCTCACAGCACCATCACTCTTCAGACCTGAAAATCCCCCTAAGAATTTGATGGGGAAGGATAATTCGAGAGTTCCACACCTCCAATTCAGCTGTATCTCTGGGGCTCTGCGAACGCCAATATACTCACTGATTGGCGCGTCACATGGTCGCCATTTTTGCATATATTCCAAGGGCTTGCCGGGAATACAAAAGCGGCTCACTATAGTGCTCTAGTTGTCCCTTCGGTGGTATGGTTTTGTCGAGGCGCACTTGAAGAACGATCTTTAGCCGTTCGAGCTTGTCAATCTTTGTTTCATAAGCGTGCATGGGTTATCTGCCCATTATCAACGGGGTGCATTCCTAAAACTTACGCGGCTATTTTCAATTGCTGAGCGGGAGAAATGTCGACGATCCCCAGTTGCCCGGCAATGGTTTGCGTGCAAACGATACGTGGGTTGTTCGGGCGGACGTGGCTGTCGTTCAGGTTGACCAAGGCGCTGCGCGACCGCACCAGCCAATGGCGTCACATCCTGGAAGCCGGAAATGACAGCTACCGCTTCAAGGAAGGTTCAGCCGTCGCGGTTGCGGGAAAGAAGTCGAAGGGTACAAATCAGAAATTGAACTTAGATTGAACTGAAATCCTTATTCAAAAGTGGCTCACTTATTGGTGAAAAAACCGGCTCAGTTCCGGGTGATAATCAACAATACGGTGATCAAGAGCCTGATCCGTTCCCGGATCAAGCCATCAAGATCAATACTTTGCGATCAGATTCAAGAAAATTCCCTGCGCCTGATAGTCGATCGCGCTTAGGTCATCGGACACATTGCCCCATTCGTACCCAACACCGATTTTGGCGTTGTCGCCGAGATGACGGTAAACACCTGCCAAGATACCGCTGTCATGGCCTCCGGTTTGCTCGGTGAACAACATTCGCCCTTCAACCATCACATCCCACAGATGCACGACATGCCAATCGGCGCGCAGCACAGCCAGATGTGCGGTGTTCGCATTGAACAAAACGGCGCCATTGCGCGAAGCGATTTGCGATTGGCGGAACCCGTATTTGCCGCCCAAGGTCAGATGGCGGCCCAGATCACGGTTGACGTCAATGCTGAACATCAGACTCTTTTGCAGCGGGCCGTTTGCGGACCCATCGGCCGAAAGCTGATCGGCGCCTGGCAAGTCGCGCAGATAGCTTAGCTTGACCAATGCGTTGGTCCGCTCATCCGCGATAGGTCGGTAAGCATAGCCAAGGCTCGCCTCCAAAAACTCGCCATCGCGGAATACCGATTGATCGCTGTTGGATTTCAACGCATCCAAATTGCCCAGCATGCGCCAGTCTTCGGAAACCTTGTATTCGAACCCGCCCGCCAACCCAAAGGTCTGGCGATCTTGGGCCAAACCTGCGCCACGCTCATCACGGTATTCAAACCGCGCGCGCCATTTCCAGTCATCCGCATTGGCATAGGTCACACCAGCAGAAACTCCATTTCGGGTAAAATTGCCATTCACGGCATCAATGACCTGCCCCATTTCGGTAGATCCGGCATATGTCCAACGCTCGGACGGGGTATAGCTGACACCGTAGGTTTCGGTGAAACTGCGGCGCTGGCCGAAAAGATCGGCTTTGTTTTCGCCGTAGGCGGACAGAGTATCGGTGATCTTGTGGCGCCCGCCCAATACCAAAGTGCCCTCATCGCGGCCGTTCAAGGCATAGCCCGCCCCAGTGCGGGTGGGGTCTAGTGTATAGCCCAAATGCACTTCAGTGTCGGCTGACGGCGCATAGGACAACACCGCCTTTGCCCCGGTGCCGCCATTGCCCCCTGAAACCTCAGCGCCAAAGGTGACTTTTTCCGACAGCCGCGCTTTACCGCCAACGCCCAAGCGGTTGTTGTTGGACAGCCCACCTGTCTTGGAAACCGTCGCTTGGCCAAAGACATAGGCCGACAGATCGTCAGATTTCTGCCACGTCAGCCGCGCGCCAAGGTCTGTTCTGGTGCCCGTCTCTGCGGGAGTGGCCAGTTTGAAACGGTCGGCAAAGGTCAGCCCGGCATCAATGCGCCACAGTTCAGACAGCTTATAGCCCAGCTCAAGACTGGCCTCTGACCGCGTCTCAAGCCCTTTGCGTTCAAAACGCTCTGCCTTCGTGCCAAGCGACAGACGGTCGGTGGCCTCAATGCGACCATAAAAGCCGTTCAGCGTCTCAGCCACAGCGACATCCTCGCTCAAGGTAGAAAAGCCCGCGTCCTTGCGCCCGGCGTAAACGCCAAAGTTTCCGGTTTGTGCAAGGCCCAGATCGGCCAGATCAAAGTCTGCGGTAACTCTATATGCGCTGGCACGTGTGCCAAGAACGCCAGCCGAACCGCCTGCCCCAAAGCTAAGTCCGCCATCAGATGATTGGCCGCGGCCAAAGCCCGGACCTTCGGATTGCGCCACTTCGGCGGTGATTGAAGAGTTTTCACCGAAACGATACTTCAGATCAAAACCGTTCATTTGCTGATCCGCAACGCCCGTCGTTTCACGCATTGAGGTCAGGCCGATCCGTAGCGCGTCATTAACCCAATATTGGGCCTGCCCGCCAACAGCGGCACCTGAAAGCGTGCCCAAGGCTGGCGTATATTCATACTGCGCCACCAGACGCACTTGATTGCCCCCAGATGCACCGTTGCTGACCACCCCTCCCGTCGCGGCCGAGGACGACAGCGGTTGGTTCAGTAAGATCACGCCTTGCAGATAGTCAACGCTGTAGTCCTGACCCGCCACCAGCGTGCGGCGCGAAATAATCCGCCCCGTGACAGGGTCAACCACCTCTACCACCACGGTTTCAGACCCGCCGTTGATGTCGTGACGGCTTAGCAAATAGGTTGAACCACCGGTGCCTGTCATCACATCGCGCTGCGGCAAAGTGTCGGGGGTTGCTGCATAAATCGTCGCAGACCCCTTCGCATCACCGCGCGTCGTGACACCCGGCGTTTCAAAATGCAGCTTGGCCCCGTACAGGCTTCGATCATTGCGCAGCAGGCTTGCGCCATCAATACCCGCTTTGAAATCGCCCCAAACAGCCGTGCTTTGGTCGCGCTCTACCCGCAGATAAAACGTCCCGCTGGTGGGCGTATCATCATAGGCCGTCGAGTCGTCGCCATAGACAGGGTAGTAATCATCCGGGTCAAGCCGGCGCAAAACATGGCGCGGGTCCTTGGCGTCAAGCCGTGAGAACATCTCTGAAAGATCGCCTTCGCCAGTATCCAGCGATGAGGTAATCAGATATTGGCCTTTGACCTTGCCCTTCAAGTAAAAGGCGGCGCGCCCGTCGGCGTAAGTGCCCAGATCGGCCGGATTGGCGGCTTGAAGCCTGCGACCAAGCGTGACATCAGCAATCGCCACGTAAAACCATTCGCTGGCTGGAATGTCGACGGAGCGTGCAACCCGCTCAACCGTGCGCCCTCCGCGCGCCACGG
>JAAFIJ010000154.1 GCA_013298675.1 Rhodobacterales bacterium
GAACGTCGCATTCTTGGCGACTGAAGCTTTGGTTGGTATTTTGGGTGGGGTGCTGGCTGCGACTTCGGGCTCTTGGTCAGCGGCTTCGACGTGACCGGTGTCGGCCGCGTCTGCCGAGACTTGCACCTCAGGTTCTGGTTGCTGCATCGCGGCCGCAATGGCAGCGTTCACCGCCTTTGTCATATCTTGTGGGCGCGGCTGCGGTTTGCGGCTGATCGCCACGGCGGTTGGGCTGATAGAGCCGTCGGCGTTCGCTTGGGATGGCAGCGCCAAAGACGCGCTTTGGGCGGCCAGACGCGCCTCTTCACCTAAGGTCACGATTACGGCGGGGCGCAGCTTCGGACGCAGGCTTGCGACGCGGCTGCCTGCCTCGGGCGCCAAAGAGGTTTGATCTTCAAGCGCCGTGGGCAGTGGCACAACCAACCCTTCGGGGCGTGGCTTTGACCGTTTGCCAAAAAGCGCAGGATCTTGAAAAACGACGGCGGGCTCAAGTGTCGCGGGCAGTAGCGGATCTGTTGTCCCGTCCACGTCTGGTGTCGCGGCACTGGCAATGACGGCCGCAATCACAGCGTCGCTGCGAGGAGCGGGAACAACAGGCGGTTTGCCTGCAAAAAGCATGACGCCCTCGGGAGTGACGATCCCCTCGGGCGTTGGTACGATCAGTCCTTTGGCGTCAAACTTGTACACTGTCCCAAAGGGGGGCGGGGCAGGTTGGACCATTGGCACCGGGTCGCCACGCGCCTCGGGTCGGGTCAGCGCAAGCGGATCTGGGGGCGAGGGCGGTGCATCCACCGAGGCAAGAAGGATTTCATCCTGAAAACCCGCCGACACGGTCGTAAGTTCGGACTGAGGCGTGTCGGTTGCGCCAGCAATTTGGGGGGCGGGTTCGGCGAGATCATCGGCTGCGGCAACCTCTTGGGCTGTCGCCCCGTCCGCGTCTTGTGCAAGCTCGGCGTTTAGATCCGCCAAGTCCGCCGACGGAACAGAGAGATCCGCATCAGGATCTTGCATATCCGCAAGCATCTCGTCGTCGGTCGTCGGAAGTTGGTTTGGATCGACGGCCTCGCCAATTTGTGTCGCCGGTGTCTGATCGCGGTTGGCGATGTAGTAGGACGACCAAGCCGCAATAATCACGAGGAAAATCAGCAAAACTGCGGTCAGGATCAGCCCGAGGAAACGTGGCTTGCCCCGCTGTTGCACATACTGCTTGCCGCCAAGGCCCAAATTCTGGCTGGGGGCTTTCGCGGCTGAAGGCGTCTTGGCGATCTGGGGCACAACTTTGGTCTGCACAGATTTGCCAGGCAGCGCTTTGGCACCTATCACGCCGGCGGCTGGGCTTGCGGGCTTTTCGCGGCGCAGGCCGGGGATGCCTTGCGCAGTGACCAACGCACCAAGCCCCTTAAGCCCCTTTGAGCCAACGGTCTGGCGCTGGGTCGTGGACTTGATCGGTGCCGCGCCTGCTGGCCGCATCGCTGGTTTTTGGTTCAAGGCTGGTTTTGCGCCAAGGCCGCTTGCTGCAGCCTGACCGGGACGAGGATCAGCAACGCCGACCATTGGCTTTGCCGACAAATCCGCGCCGCGCCGGCTGGCAAACGCGGTCAAAGCGGCGTCAGATGGATCCTCGGGCAGGTCATCCTCGATTGCGTCGCCCAAAACCGAAGTATTTTTGGTCTCTCGGGCACTGGACATTGCCGAAGCGAGAAAGTCGCCTTCAATGGAACCGTCGCTTATGGGCGAGCGTTGCGCGTCTTCTTCGACGTCCAGCGCCATTGGTGCCTCAAGCACATCGGCATCCAGATCCTGGTCATGGATTGCTGGGTCGGCCAAAGTTTGAGCGAAAACATCGGCGAAACTCTCTGTGGCCTGAGGCGTCTCGATCAGTCCAATTTCGCGGACGATTTCAACTTGGGGCGCATCTACTTCGGCCTCTGCAAACACAGCCTCAGACAAAGTTGGCTCTGCTAGCATCAGGCTTGGCGGGGCCGGATCTTGTTGCGCAGAACTGTCGACGAAGCTGACGTCTGCGACGACAGTTTCTAGGGCAGGTACGGCCTCGACTTTCGGCTCAGCCGCTGTTGGGAAACTGCGGGCGACAATGTTGACCGCTTTTGTATCACGCTCCACTGCTTCGCCATCGGCGATAAGGCTTGACGCGATGGAGGTCGGGCCAAACCAAGGCTCACCTTTGAACGAACCCTTTTCGGGCACTGCCACGAACGACACAGGGTTAAAACGGTGCTCTTGGGCAAAGGATTCGGCTTGATCCAAGGTTTCGCGCGCGATCACCGCGACCTCAGCCTCTGGACCATCAGCGTTCCAGTCAAAGACCAGCTCTTCAATGCTATAGGGGGTGCGCCCCACAAGACCCGCCTTGATCTGCTCGATACGCGCGGCGTCATCAGGCCCTTCGGCTGGCAGGCGCAAGTACAAGATCTGATCATTGGGAATAATCAATTTCGTCGACAAGCCGCGCGGCGACAGGCCCAAAGCGGTTGATCTTAGAAATGACAGAGCCTCCGCCAAATCGGGGGCGTCAAAGGACGACTGGCCGACCGGGTTCCAACTTCCGCCTGTGCGGTGAAGGAGCATGATCGCGTCATCGCGAAAGTCGAGGGCAAAAGCTGGTTTCATTCCACGGGTCTAGCACAAGGGCGGGTATGGCGGAAACGCGGCCCGCAGGATTTGGCCCTTCCTACAGCAGGTTTTCGCCGAATGAAAGAAAATGAACATATTTTTGCGCATCCACCAAGGATATCGGGGCGGGAAGCGTCTATAGAATATGAAATGCGAAATCCTTAAGGAGGAATACATGCGCGTTCTGAAAGCACTGATGATATCGGCAGCCTTGACCTTGCCGATGGGTCCCGCAGCATGGGCGCAAGCTCTGATCACGGTGACGGGAGAGGCTACCGTGCAATCTGCGCCTGACATGGCGACGGTGATGCTTGGGGTCACAACCAATGGTGCCACCGCCGCCGAAGCCATGACCGCCAACAACGCCGCATTGGCGGCCGTATTTGACAGGCTAAAGGTGTCAGGGATCGAAGAGCGTGATCTGCAAACCTCTAACCTGTCGGTCAACCCAAACTGGACGGGCTATGACGGTGCCTCTACCCCGACCATCAACGGGTACACGGCCACGAATATGCTGAATGTGCGGGTGCGTGACCTGGCAAAAGTCGGAGAAGTCTTGGATGCCTCTATCGCGGATGGGGCGAACACACTGAACGGCATCACGTTTGAGGTGTCAAACCCGCGTCCAGTACAAGATGAGGCGCGCAAATCAGCGGTCAAAGACGCCCACGCACGCGCTGAACTGTTGGCTGAGGCGGCAGGCGTTCAATTGGGTCGTGTGATGTCAATCTCTGAGCAATCGGGTTACGGCGGGCCCATGCCGATGTTTCGTGCCGAAGCAGATTCTGCCGCAGGGGTACCCATCGCCTCGGGGCAAGTGGGTCTTGGCGCAACTGTGACGATCAGCTACGAGATTTTGGAATAGGAATAATCGAACTGGCGCGGGGATGATCCCCGCGCCAGTTTGAGGCGGTCAGGCCGTTGCTTTGGCTAAGGCTTGATCAAGATCTGCAATAATGTCTGCGACATCTTCAATGCCTATGGACACGCGCACGACGTTTGGTGCAGCACCAGATGCGATCAATTGTTCAGGCGTCAGCTGACGGTGTGTTGTCGATGCCGAATGGATGACCAAGCTGCGCGTATCGCCAAGGTTGGCAACATGGCTGAACAACTTCAAGCTGTCGACCAGTTTGACGCAAGCATCATAGCCACCCTTGACCGCAAAAGTGAACAAAGCCCCAGCCCCTTTGGGCACGATCTTGGCAACACGCGCGTTGTAGGGGGACGATTTCAGTCCCGCATAGGTGACAAAATCAATGCGCGGGTCTTTCTCCAGCCATTCCGCCACCTTCATTGCGTTTTCGACATGGCGCTGCATCCGCAACGACAGCGTCTCAATGCCCATCAGCGTATAGTGCGCGCCTTGCGGGTTCATGGTCATGCCCAGATCGCGCAGCCCGATGGCAATCGAATGGAAGGTAAACGCCATTGACCCGAGTGCGGGGTGAAAGGCCAGTCCGTGATAGGCGGGCTCTGGTTGCGACAGGCTGGGAAACTTGTCGGATGCGGACCAATCGAATTTGCCCGAATCTACCACGATGCCACCGGTAACAGTGCCGTTTCCGGTCAGATATTTGGTTGCTGAATGAACAACCAGCGTTGCACCATGCTCTATGGGGCGGCACAGGTACGGCGACGCGGTGGTGTTGTCGACAATCAGTGGCACGCCTTTTTTATTGGCGATCGCGGCCAAAGCGTCCAGATCGGTGATGTAGCCGCCGGGATTGGCGATGGTTTCACAGAAAATCGCGCGGGTGTCGTCATCAACGGCGGCCTCAACCGCAGCAAGATCGTCGGTGTCGACAAACTTGGCCGACCAACCAAAGCGTTTGATGGTCTGGCTGAACTGGGTGATTGTGCCACCATACAAACGCGACGAGGCGACCACATTGCGGCCCGGACCCATCAGAGGGAAAAGCGCCATGATCTGCGCCGCGTGCCCGGATGAACACGCAATTGCACCTGCGCCGCCTTCCAACGCGCACACACGGTTGGCAAGGGCAGAAACCGTCGGGTTGGTCAGGCGCGAATAGATATAGCCAACCTCTTGCAGGTTGAAAAGTTTTGCCGCGTGATCTGCGTCGCGAAACACATATGCGGTGGTTTGATAAATCGGAATCTGCCGTGCGCCCGTCGCCGGATCAGGTTCTGCGCCTGCATGAATGGCAAGCGTGTCAAAGCCAAGTGGTTTGTCTGTCATGTCGCGTCCTCCCTTAGGTTTGCTGCACGCTAGGGGAAGTCATGCGGTGTGGGAAGGGGCAGCTGTCAGAATAGAGGATTGTTGTCTGAGAGTGCGCCGAAGTAAACTTGCCGCACAGTGCCAAAAGGGGGCGGGACGCATTCGCGCCAGCCCCCCTTAAACTTCAGTTCAGATCAACCAGATATTGATGGCCGAAATCTGCGCATCATTGTTCAGATCGGCAATCATGACAGCCTTGCCAGCACCATTTGCGTCGGCATCGAACCATAGCGTGGCGTCGGTTGTGCGGAACAAGAAATGGTCCGTCGCATCCAGCGCCTTGGCAATCGTCCCGATGGCTAGGTCAAGTGGGTTAAGGGCACCTACATAGGTACCATAGCCAAAGGCAGAACCGGCGATCGACAAAATGTCCTCTGCGGCGTTGAAATCGAGGATATAGTCACGCGGGCCTGCGGCCGAGGTAAAGACGAAGTGATCCCCTCCGGCACCACCGGTCAGCGTGTCGGTCCCAAGACCACCCATCAAGGTGTCGTTGCCCAGACCACCATACAATTTGTCATTGCCCGCGCGTCCGTCCAGAATATTGTCCAGATCGTCGCCCGTTACCCTATCACCATAGATCGAGCCGATGATGCCTTCGACATTCACAAATACATCGCCCTTCAGCAACGTGCTTATGTTACTTGCCTGATTGCCAAGACTGATCGTGACCGAAGATGTTTTGGCGGAAAAGTCGAGCATATCAACGCCATCGCCACCATCGATGCTGTCGGCATAATTGCCAACAACAAAGCGGTCGTTGCCGCCGCCGCCAAGGATCTGGCCCTGCACGCGGCCACCAGTGCCAACATAGCTGTCGTCACCGTTCCCCAGATCGACGTTGCCTTTCATTAAGCCGGAGTTGGTCACATTATCCACCCAATTGCCGCCTAGAAAGCTGAGAAGGGGTGATTCGACTGTTCCTGAATTGACAAAATTCAGCGTTCCAGAGCCGTATTGGTTCCAAACGCCATACTTTGTGGCGCTCATCAGCCCCGTGTTTGTGACGGTCGTTGTTCCTCCATCGTGAACAAACAGATGTACCGCCGACCCGTGCGAAATAATGGTGCCGTGGTTGACAAGCGTTGATCCAATTCCATCCAAGATAACGCCGTCGCTGTCCACAATATAGGGCAGTGCACTCGCGTAACCCGATGTAATCTTTCCACCAACTTGGATAATGATTGTATGGGCATCAACGGTGCCAATGGTGTTTATTCCGTCATCATGCGACCGGATTTCGCCGGAAACGGTCACCGTATGCTGACCCATCCAAGTGGTTACAGCATCGGTTCCGAAGGAATCGATGATCACACCAGCGGCGATATTCAGGTCATCGTTTCCATCGAGGATATAAACGTGCCCCTCGGTGGTTTGGGTCGTTGCTTCGATTAACATTCAAAAACCTAACTTTGTTAACTCATTTAATTCGTTCACTTATATCAAATTTTGTCGCCAGAGTCACGTACGCTTGTGCAAATTTTCCAGCGCGCAGAGCCGTCGTGCGCAGGTCCGTTCTTGGCACGTACGGCTGGCATTTCGACAGTGTGAGATTTCGCTGATGGTCGCCGATGCTGGCCGATCATCAGCACTGTCCGAAGCATTCCAATTGCTCTTGCGAAATGGTGAAACTTCTCCGACATTGCTCAGATGACATATGATATCCTTCTTGCCTTGATCAGCTTTGCGTTTGTGACGTCCGTCACTCCGGGACCAAACAATATGATGCTGTTGGCGTCAGGGGTGAATTTTGGTTTTCGCAGGACCATCCCACATATGGTGGGGATCAGCGTTGGTCACAGTTTCATGGTGTTTTTGGTGGGGCTCGGCCTTGCGGGCATCGTGCATTCGTGGCCGCCGGCTTTGCTGCTGCTCAAGGTCGTATCGGTACTTTATATGTGCTGGCTTGCGTGGAAAATTGCCAATTCGGGCGCACCTAATGGGACGGCGGGCGCAGGTCGGCCTATGACCTTCTGGCAGGCGGCGGCG
>JAAFIJ010000155.1 GCA_013298675.1 Rhodobacterales bacterium
ACGATAAAGCTGACAAGCTTTCGCTTTGGCCCTGATGATTTCTCCGCCGAGGCTGCTGCCTTGCCGATCCAGTCCGCGTCCTTGTTCCAACGAATGAAACGGTCGAGGCCCGTCTCGCAAGGGGTGTAATCCGGGCTATACTCGCGCCCCCAAGACCCGAACCATTTGTCCAGACGCAGCGACATCATCGCGCGCATTCCAAATGGGCGAATGCCAAGGTCGACGCCCGCAGCCATCAACGTGTCCCAAAGATTGCGCACCGACATATGGTCGCAGAAAATCTCATATCCCAAGTCGGCAGTATAGCTGACCCGCTGCACGATGCAGTTGGACATACCGACGGTCATGCGTTTGACATCCATGAACTTGAATGCAGCACCCGATACGTCACTACGCGTGACGCGCGCCAGCAATTCCCGTGCATTTGGCCCTGCGATCTGGAACCCTGAACGACTGTCTGAGACGTTTTCAACGGTGACCCCATCGACCGCGTTTTGTTCAAACCAACGGTAATGCCAGCCCTGCGCGCCGTAGCTGGCGGTCAGCTGGAATTCGGTTTCTGACAGGCAGGATACGGTAAAATCACCAATGATCTTGCCTGAATGTGCCAGCATTGGTGTCAGGCTTAGGCGGCCCGGTTTCGGGATACTGCCCGCCATGATCCGGTCAAGCCAAGCGCGCGCGCCTTTTCCTTTGACGATATACTTGCCAAAGTTCTGCAGTTCATTGATCCCAACTCCGTCACGCACCGCCATAACTTCCTGACGCGTTGCCTCCCACGCGTTAGAGCGTTTGAAGGTTGGCGTCTCATAGGTTGGCTCGCCGGGCAGGGCGTAATAGTTCACGACCTCCAGCCCATATTGCTGGCCCCAAACTGCGTTCATCTTGGTGTTTGTTTCATACATGGGCGTGGTGCGGAACGGGCGCGCTGCTGGACGTTCCTCATTCGGATAACCGACCGAAAAGCGCATCTGATAGTTCTCGATCACTTTGGGCACGGTATAGCCGGGAGTGGTCCAAGTGCCAAACCGCGACACATCAAAGCCGCGTGGGTCGCGTTCGACTTCACCTTCGATCATCCACTGCGCCAGCGCCAATCCCATACCGCCACCTTGGCTAAAGCCTGCCATCACAGCGCAAGCCGACCAGTAGTTTTTCAGCCCTTGCACCGGACCAATCAATGGGTTGCCATCAGGAGCAAAGGTAAACGGGCCGTGGATTACCCTCTTGACGCCTGTACGCTCTAGCACCGGAAAACGGCGATAAGCGAAGTTGACCGAATCCTCGATCTTGTCGAACTGTTCGTTCAGCAATTCATGTCCGAAATTCCACGGCGTGCCATCCAAGGACCAAGGCTCACATGGCTTTTCATAAAAGCCGATGCACAGGCCCCGTCCTTCTTGGCGCAAATAGCTTTCCCCACCCGGGTCCATAACGTGCGGAAACTCACGTCCCGACTTCAGAATCTCCATGATTTCAGGAATATCGTCGGTGACCAGATACTGATGCGCCATTGGCAGCAAGGGCAGGTAGACCCCTGCCATCGCACCGATTTCACGGGCCCAAAGACCGCCCGCGTTCACCAGATGCTCACAGTAAACGGTGCCCTTTTCGGTAACAACTTCCCAACCCTCTGCGGTTGGATTGGTTTCCAAGACGCGGTTGTGCAACACAATTTCAGCGCCGCCCATGCGGGCCGCTTTGGCATAGGCATGCGTCGTGCCTGATGGATCAAGGTGACCATCCAAGGGATCGTAGAGCGCGCCAATGATGCCCTCCAAATTCACCATCCCATCGGTGAACTTGTTGATCTCTTCAGGGCCGAGGATTTCAGTGTCCAATCCCATATAACGGTGCTTGGCACGTTCAGCTTTCAACTGATCAAACCGCTCTTTGTTGTCGGCCAAAGTGATGCCGCCAACATGGTGCAACCCACAGGACATGCCCGTGATCGCCTCCAACTCTTTGTAAAGTCGAATGGTATAGCCCTGAAGCGCCGCCATATTGGTGTCACCGTTCAGTGTGTGAAACCCGCCCGCCGCGTGCCACGTTGACCCCGAGGTCAACTCTGAACGCTCTATCAACATCACATCTGACCAACCCAGTTTGGTCAGATGATAAAGAACAGAGCAGCCAACGACACCGCCTCCGATCACAACAACGCGGGTATGGGTCTTCATGTGGCGACTCCTCAATGGGCTTTTGAGCAATCTGATGCCAAATTGCGCGCATTTCGTGCAGTTTTACGACAAATGATGTCGCGACTGAACGATCGCCGCCCGCGAACCGTATAATGGCACATTCCCTTAAAGCGGTCTTTTGCGTCGTTACTTTTCGGGAATAAGTCCCTTTGGGCTGAACCGCAGCACGACCAGCAGGATCACACCAAGCGTTAGCAACCGCAACTGCGCCGCACTCTCTACCAGATGTGATTTTAAGCCACCATCGGGCAGAAAATAGGTC
This sequence comes from Rhodobacterales bacterium, assembly GCA_013298675.1. Lineage (GTDB taxonomy): Bacteria > Pseudomonadota > Alphaproteobacteria > Rhodobacterales > Rhodobacteraceae > JAAFU01. The sequence continues at coordinate 2,464 of JAAFIJ010000155.1, forward strand.
GCATAACTCATGATCACCGGGCCAGCATTTTCAACTATTAACCAAAGCCATGCAATCAACAGCCCACCCAAGACGGACCCAAGATTATTGCCAGACCCGCCCACGATCACCATCACCCAAATCAGAAAGGTAAAGCGCAGCGGGGAATAGTTGCCAGGGGTCAGTTGGCCCTCCATCGAGGTGAGCATAGCGCCTGCAAGCCCCACAACCGCAGCCCCCAGAATGAAAATCTGCAAGTGGCGCGCCTTTACGTTTTTGCCCATGGCACGTGCGGCGTCTTCGTTGTCACGAATGGCGCGCATCATCCGCCCCCAAGGCGAATGCAAGGCGCGCTCTGACAGCCAGATCAACCCCAACAAAACCGCACCAAACAATACAAGATAGACAAGTTTCACAAAGATCGTAGACGCCGTTATCGGATCAGCCCCGATGTTGTTCGCAAAAGACAAAAACCAAGGCGCTTGCTGCAGATCGACCTCATATGGCACGCCGGGTCTTGGCAGTTTGATCACATTCTTGACGCCGCGGGCCAGCCAGTCCTCATTTTTCATCACCGCCAGAGTAATCTCTGCGATCCCCAAAGTGGCAATTGCCAGATAGTCCGACCGAAGCCCGAGTGCTGTTTTGCCGATCACCCAAGCCGCAGCAGCGGCCATCAGCGCGCCCACGATCCACGCGATATAGGACGGCAATCCAAGGCCACCAAGGTTGCCAGCATTTTCAGGATTGATTGTCTCAATCGCCAAACTGGCTTGGTCAAAGAAATATCGGTAGGCGAAAAAGCCCAAAATCAGAATCGCGGCGATGGTGAAATTGCGCGCCCGGCCGAGCGCCATTTTTTGTGCGGCGATGATGGCCGCAGCAATCACTGCCACACCCAAGGCCAGAGACATAAGCAGTTGCGGTCCACCCGCCGCCCAATTTTCCGGGTTGGGCTGGCTGGACACCAACACCACGGCCAAGCCACCCAAGGCGACCGATCCCATGATCCCGGTCGAAAAGAGGCCCGCATAGCCCCATTGCATATTCACCCCTAGGGCCATGATCGCCGACAGGACTCCTATGTTCAGGATTTGCAGGCTGACATTCCAGCTCATCAATATCCCGGTCAGGACGAAGAGAAGCCCGACGGCTGCAAAAAGCAAAAAGTTGCGCTGTGCCATTCTACTTCCCCTTGAACAGGCCGGTGGGCTTCACCAGCAAAACCAGCAGCAAAATTGCAAAGCTGACCGCAACTTTGTAATCGGTCGACAAAAGTTGCAGCAAACCGTCGCCCAGCCAATCGGCCGGAAACAGGTACCCCGCCACCTTTTTCCAAGCATAGGTCACCATCACTTCGGAAAATGCGATGACAAATCCACCCGCAATGGCGCCAAGCGGGCTGCCAAGTCCGCCCACGACCGCCGCCGAAAAAATCGGCAACAACAGCTGGAAGTAGACAAACGGACGATAGCTTTTGTCCAAGCCGTACAGCACCCCCGCGATGGTCGCCAAAGCTGCAACGATGATCCATGTGACTTGGACCACGCGCTCTGGATTGATGCCCGACAAAAGCGCCAGATCTTCATTGTCGGAAAATGCCCGCATGGATTTACCGGTTCGGGTCTTTTGCAAGAACCAGAACAGAGCGGCCACACATAGGGCCGCTGTGACAACCGTGACCGCCGTTGTGGTTTTGATCGCCAGGCCTTCCTTTAGACCGGTCATTTCCTTAAAGGCTGCCGCCTCCATCAAGAACCGCGATCCATCGGCAAAGTTGATCTCTTCAACGCCGCCCCAAGGGATCAAACGGTTGATCCCGTTCATCACAAACATCACCCCAACCGATGCGATGGTGACGATAATCGGATCAACGCGCTTTTTTCGGTAAAAGCGGTACACAAGCCGGTCCGTCCCCAACAGCATCAAGGCGGTGCACAGAATAGCAAATGGCAGTGCCAGTAGGGCGGTTGGAAGCGGGCCAAATGTGATGCCGTTGGCCTGCAAGACATAAGTAAACCCAATGGCCATCACAGTGCCGAATGCCATGGTATCGCCGTGCGCAAAACTGGAAAATCGAAGCACCGCAAAGATCAAAGTGACCCCAAGCGCGCCCAAGGCCAGTTGGCACCCATAGCCAAAAGCCGGCACAAAGACAAAATTCAAAAAGGCGACTAGGGCGTTCAAGATGTCCATGTGTCGTACGCTCCGCTGCTGTAGGCTAGGTCTGTTCGGGTTGTCTTCGGGGCACGCATCACTTTGTCATCCACCCAAGAACGAACGACGGACTTCCGGATCGGCCAAAAGTGCTTGCCCCGTGTCGGTAAACCGATTCGTTCCCTGCACCAAAACATAGCCTTTATCGGCAATATCAAGCGCTTGGCGTGCATTCTGTTCAACCATCAGGATAGATATCCCTGAACGGGCCACCTCAATGATCCGGTCAAAAAGCTCGTCCATCACAATGGGCGATACGCCCGCCGTCGGTTCATCCAGCATCAACACTTTGGGTTGGGTCATCAAGGCACGCCCAACGGCCACTTGCTGACGCTGCCCACCCGACAATTCCCCTGCCGATTGGTGACGCTTTTGTTTTAGAATTGGAAACAAGTCATAGACCTGCGCCATTGTCGATTTGATGTCATCCTCACGGATGAAAGCGCCCATTTCGAGATTTTCCTCGACTGTCATCGAGGTGAAAATATTGCTGGTCTGGGGAACGAACCCCATGCCTTTGCGCACACGCGCTTGGGGTGTCAGCTTGGTGATGTCTTCACCGTCCAACAAAACGCGCCCACCACGCAGGTTCAGCATGCCAAACACTGCCTTCATCGCCGTAGACTTGCCAGCGCCGTTAGGTCCGACGATTACAGCTATTTGGCCTTTCTCTACGGCAATCGTACATCCGTGCAAAATATCGACCGGACCGTAACCTCCGGTCATTGCTTCGCCAATCAAAAATGGGGCTGCCATGGATCAGTTTCCTTCAAGGCCAGTTCGGGGCTTTACCAACGCCGCATAGGCGCGCGACAGACGATCCATTTCGGTAACATCTGTCCCAATCGGTGCCCGAACGCTTAACATGATGCGCGTTCTGTCGGGTGCTTGCGCGATCATCCATGTGTTGATCCGAGGTTGGCCTTTATAGTCAACATCAGTCACAATGATCCGCACTATCTTCAAATCTGCCGTTGAAAACTTGTCCCGCTGCACTGTTTTCCGCTCTGGGTGACGGTCACTGGTTTTGCGCAATAACAGATCAAGCGCACCGCGCAGAGTAGTCTGCTCATCGCTGCCTATAAACTGCTCAAAGCCTTCATACTCTATGTTGTCCAAATGAAGCGTCGCAGAGTCGCCACCTTGTTCCCAAACACCTTGCGCCCAAGGTGTACCCTCGATGCAATGCTCAAAGTGGTGAGTCAAATGATCACACCCAAGCGCTGATCCGGGAAACCCAAAGGCTAATCCGGCAATCAAAACAAGTGGTTTCGCGATCATCCTGATTTAACCTTGTTCTTCAAACCAGTGCCCAAATAGGCCTCGATCACGCGATCATCATTTTTCACTTGGGCTAAGGTGCCTTGGGCCAAAACCTTGCCTTCAGCCATGCAAATCACCGGGTCACACAGCCGACCGATGAAATCCATGTCATGTTCGATCACGCAGAACGTATAGCCGCGCTCTTTGTTCAAACGGATGATCGCGTCGCCGATGGTGTTCAAAAGCGTCCGGTTCACGCCTGCGCCCACTTCATCAAGGAATACGATCTTGGCGTCGACCATCATGGTGCGGCCAAGCTCCAACAGCTTTTTTTGCCCGCCAGAGATATTGCCTGCTTTTTCGTCCGCCAGATGCGTGATGGTCAGGAATTCTAAAACCTCATCCGCTTTGGCGCGAATGCTGGCTTCTTCAGCGGCAATCGCGGCGCGGCTGAACCATGTGTTCCACAGGTTTTCCCCTTTTTGTGCGGCAGGCACCATCATCAGGTTTTCGCGCACAGTCATAGAGCTGAATTCATGCGCAATCTGAAACGTGCGCAGCAACCCTTTGGCAAACAATTCATGCGGGGGCAGCCCAGTGATGTCCTCACCGTCCATAAACACCCGGCCACTCGTTGGCGGCAATCGCCCGGCAATCACGTTGAACAGCGTGGTTTTACCCGCACCGTTCGGCCCGATCAGACCAGTGATAGACCCGGTCTTGATCTCAAGCGACGCGCCATCAACAGCTCTAAAGCCGCCAAAGTGCCGGTGAAGGTCCTCAACAACGATCATGTATCCCCCTGTTCGCCACCTCTTGTCGCGGTCAAAACCGCGCGGGTGGCCTTACTTAAGGCAACGGCCCGAGGATTTGCTCCTCGGGCCGTCTGTTTTTGGTCAATCGTTTTGGATCAACGGAAGGTT
>JAAFIJ010000156.1 GCA_013298675.1 Rhodobacterales bacterium
TTCAGGCCAAGGGTGTCTAAGACTATGGCGTTTCAGGGTACGTCTATGAACTTGCGACTGATTATTGCACTGATTTTTGGCATCGGTGGCGTTGCGGTCCTGTGTGGCCTAGGCACTTGGCAGGTCCAGCGCATGTATGAAAAGCGCGCGCAGCTGGATGACATGACAGCAGGGATCAGCAGCCCGGCTATTGCGGTGCCCGCCGCGCCAACACCCGAAAAGGACCGCTACCGCCCGGTGACAACCGAAGGCAAGTTCACCGGAGAGCAGGTTTATGTGCAATCCGGACAGCCGATGGTCGGTGCCGGGGTGCGGGTGATTTCGGTGCTTGAGACATCTGATGGGCGCAGGCTGTTGATTGATCGGGGCTTTTTGATTGACGATGAAAAGCACAAAGATCTGAAAGTTCGCGATGTGAAAATCTTTGGTAACTTGATGTGGCCACGCGATTCCAATGCCTATACCCCGCCGCCAGATAAGAAAACCGGGCTATGGTTTGCCCGTGATGCCGAGGCGATGGCGGCACTTTTGCAAACAGAACCGTTGATGATTGTCGCCCGTGAACCAACTGGTGACGGCATAGAAGCGATCCCGGTCGATACTTCATCTATTCCCAACGATCATTGGGGTTATGCCATCACATGGTTTTTGCTTGCCGCTGTTTGGGCGGTGATGACATTCTACCTGTTGTGGCGTATCCGAGGCCGGACAGTTTAAGGGGCAGCAAGATGCGCTATATCTCGACCCGGGGCACCGCCCCTGTTTTGACTTTTGGCGAAGCGATGATGACCGGGCTTGCCCGCGACGGCGGCCTTTACGTGCCAGAATCAGTGCCTGTCCTGACAGCCCAAGAAATTTCTGCAATGGCTGGCCTATCCTATGAGGAAATCGCCTTTCGGGTCATGAAACCCTTCCTTGGCGGCTTTTTCGCCGATGATGAATTCAAAGGGCTGATCGCAGCGGCTTATGCAGGCTTTGGTCACGCGGCCCGCGCGCCTTTGGTGCAGTTGGGGCCCAACCATTTCTTGCTGGAACTGTTCCACGGCCCGACCCTTGCGTTCAAAGACTTTGCCATGCAGCTGATCGGCCAGATGATGCAAGCAGCACTCGCCAAAACGGGCGAACGGATCACCATTGTGGGGGCGACTTCGGGCGATACCGGCTCTGCCGCGATAGAGGCGTTTCGTGGTCTGGCCAATGTCGATGTGTTTATCATGTATCCGCATGGTCGGGTGTCCGATGTGCAGCGCCGCCAGATGACCACGCCTGTTGAGGCGAACGTACATGCCTTGGCGGTGGACGGCGACTTTGATGATTGTCAGGCGCGCGTCAAAGACATGTTCAACGATTTCGATTTCCGCGACGGGGTGCGGTTGGCCGGGGTGAACAGCATCAACTGGGCGCGAGTTTTGGCGCAGGTTGTCTATTACTTTTCGAGCGCCGTCTCGTTGGGTGCGCCTGATCGAACGGTGTCATTCACGGTCCCGACCGGCAATTTCGGCGACATTTTTGCAGGCTACATTGCCCGCAAAATGGGATTACCCATTGACCAACTGATCGTTGCCACCAATCAGAACGATATTCTGCACCGAGCGATTTCAACGGGCGTGCATGATTTGAATGGCGTGAAACCCTCGATCAGCCCGTCGATGGATATTCAGGTGTCTTCCAACTTTGAGCGTGCTTTGTTTGATGCATACGGCCGCGACGGTGCTGCGATTACCGCGCTGATGGCAGAGCTAAAGTCGGGCGGCTTTACGATCAGCCAGGGTGCTTTGCAGATGTTGCGTGAAACATTCGCATCGGGACGCTGTTCGGAAACCGAGACAAGCGCAACCATCGCGCAAGTCCTGGCCACGACCGCTGAGGTGCTGTGCCCGCATTCTGCGGTTGGCGTCAAAGTTGCGATGGAGCATCTTGGGCCAGTGCCCATGATCACACTTGCAACGGCGCACCCAGCAAAATTCCCGGATGCGGTCCAGGCGGCTTGCGGTGTTCGCGCCAATTTACCGCCGCGCATGGCCGATTTGTTCACCCGCAACGAACGCGTGACACGGATGCCGAATGACCTTAAATCGATCCAAAGTCTGATCCGTGAAAGGATTGCCCGTTGACCACACGCTTGACGACATTGCCCAATGGTTTTCGCATTGTGACAGAACATATGCCGGGGCTAAAGTCTGCGTCGGCAGGGGTTTGGGTCATGGCGGGCGGGCGACATGAGCGCGCCGAGCAGAACGGCATTGCACATTTTCTGGAGCATATGGCGTTCAAGGGCACAAAGCGGCGCACATCGCTACAGATCGCCGAAGAGATCGAAGATGTCGGCGGCTATATCAACGCCTATACCAGCCGCGAAATGACCGCCTATTACGCTCGTGTGTTGGAAAATGACGTGGGCCTTGCGCTTGATGTCATCGGCGACATCGTGTTGAACCCGGCCTTTGACAAAAAGGAAATAGAGGTAGAACGCCACGTGATCTTGCAAGAGATCGGTCAGGCGCTCGACACACCGGACGATATCATTTTCGACTGGCTGCAGGAAGTTTCTTATCCAGATCAAAGCTTTGGGCGCACGATCCTTGGTCCAGAAGAACGGGTCAGTTCCTTTACCCGCGCCGATCTAAAGGGATTTGTCGCCGAACATTACGGTCCGGCGCAGATGATTTTGGCTGCCGCGGGCGCCGTTGATCACGACGCGATCGTCAAACAGGCCGAAGATATCTTTGGCGCGATGAAATCGCAGGGTCAAAAGCAGTTTCAAGCCGCCAGTTTTCGCGGCACCGAACGGCGTGAGGTCAAGGATCTGGAGCAAGTCCACTTTGCCATGGCCTTTGACGCTCCCGGATACAGGCACCCCGATGTCTACACCGCGCAGATTTATTCAATGGCGATGGGCGGGGGCATGTCATCGCGCCTGTTCCAAAAGATCCGCGAAGAGCGGGGCTTGTGCTATTCGATTTTCGCCCAGTCGGGTGCTTATGAAGACGCGGGGCAGATCACTCTTTATGCGGGCACGTCCGCAGCCGAGATCGCTGATCTGACTTCTCTGACGATTGACGAGTTGAAACGCGCTTCGGATGATATGTCAGAGGCCGAAGTGGCCCGCGCGCGCACCCAGATCAAGGCCGGAATGTTGATGGGGTTGGAAAGCCCCTCAAGCCGCGCCGAACGGATTGCGCGCCTTTTGGCGATTTATGGCCGTATTCCTGAACTTGATGAGGCGGTCGCACGCATCGATGCCGTCACCGTGGCCGATGTGCGCCGTTATGCGGGCGAAGTGTGCGGTGCAGGGTCCGCGATGGCGCTTTACGGCCCCGTCGACCGCGCCCCCTCTTTGGAGGCGATCCGCGAAAGACTGGCCAGCTGATGCTGCGCTTTCACAAGCGGCCAAAGGTTGAAACCGAACGGATGACTTTGCGTTTGCCAGAACATGCCGATTGGCGTGCTTGGTCGCATTTGCGTGAGGCGTCTGCCGCCCACCTTACCCCGTGGGAACCCGTTTGGGCGCATGATCACCTAAGCCGTAAGGCATTTACAAACCGTGTTTACTGGGCGATGCGGGCTGAAACCTCTGGCACAGCTGTGCCGATGATGCTGATCCGGCGTGAGGATCAGCGGCTGATGGGGGCGATCACACTGGACAATATCCGGCGCGGACCGGTGCAGGCAGGCACGCTTGGCTATTGGATCGGCGCGCCGTATGTCCGTCAGGGTCTGATGCGCGAAGCGGTTGAGGCGATGGTGCATTTTGGCTTTAAGGTTCTGGATTTGTCGCGTATCGAAAGCGCTTGTTTGCCCGAAAACGTGGCTTCGCGCGGTGTGTTAGAGAAATCTGGCTTTAAATATGAAGGTGTTGCGCAAAGTTATCTGCAAATCGCCGGGCGCTGGCGAAATCATGTGTTATATGCCAATCTAAGAAATGACCGGCGCGGGCGCACGGACGTGGGCTGAGAGGGTTTCTCGGGCCATGCCGGAGCGATCGGCGGTGCCCCAAAGGAAACTCAGTGAACCAAATCAAAATCTTATTGCTGCGCGGCGTTAACGTGGCAGGGGCCAACAGGCTTCCCATGCCCGAATTTCGTGAAATGCTGGCAGAACTGGGGCTAGCCCAAGTTCAGACCCATATCCAAAGCGGCAATGCGGTGTTTGTTGACCCAAGTATCGCGGATTTGGCGGATAAGATCAAAGCGGCCATGTTGAGCCGGTTTGGCTTTGCCCCGCCACAGTTTTCGCTGTCCAAAGCAGAGTTTGAAGCAATCGCCAAAGCCAACCCCTATGCCGCACAAGCCAAGGCTGACGGGGCCAAAGTTCATGTGTTCTTCCTATCTGAACCCGTTGCCGCAACTGAAACCGTCAAATACCGCGCCATGCTTGCCGCGGGCGAAGACGTAGCTTTTACAGATAAGGCGATTTATCTGTTGGCCCCACACGGCATTGGCCGTTCAGTGATTGCAGAAAAACTGGACAAATCGGCGAAAACCCGCATGACGGGGCGCAATTACAACTCTGTTGAATCGATCTTGGCTCTTGCGCGCGGGATCACCGTTTAGGACGCCTAGATGCTGCAACCCGCTGATGCCGATTTCCTAACCCGCCTGACCGCAACACTGCCCGAAAATACCCTTCGCCCGGCTGAACCTCGGTATCTTGAGGAACCGCGCGGTCGCTGGCAGGGTCTTGCCGGGGCGGTGGCTTTGCCACGAACTGTGCAAGAGGTGGCGCAAGTCGTGCGTTTGTGCGGTGACGCTTCGGTGGGCATTGTGCCTTGGGGGGGCGGGACTGGGCTGGTCGGTGGGCAGATCATGCCGGAGGGTCAAACCCCGTTGCTGCTGTCGCTAGAGCGGATGGCCGCATTGCGCGGTTCCTACCGCGACGAAAGCGTTCTGGTGGCCGAGGCGGGGATGATTCTGTCCGATGTGCATCAGGCGGCGAATGCAATTGACCTTTTGTTCCCGTTGTCGCTTGCGTCAGAGGGAACAGCGCGCTTGGGCGGATTGCTGTCGACCAATGCGGGGGGGCTGAATGTCTTGCGCTATGGCAATGCACGTGACCTGTGTTTGGGGATAGAGGCAGTTTTGCCCGATGGAAGCATTTTCAATGGGTTAAAGCGTCTTCGTAAGGATAACACCGGCTATGATTTGCGCCATTTACTGATCGGGGCTGAGGGCAGTCTTGGGGTTATCACGGCTGCCAGCCTGAAGTTGTTTCCGATTCCTGCGTCCGTCGCGACGGCAATGCTTGTGGTGACAGACCCTCGCGCGGCGCTGACATTGCTGGCACTCGCGCAATCGCGCGCGCCGGGGATGGTAACGGCGTTTGAACTGATCAACGGGGTCGGGTTGGACTTTCTGGCCGAAAAGATGCCCGAAGTTCGGGTTCCTGTTCACGGGCGCCCCGATTGGATGGTCCTTGTTGAATTTGGCCTGCCGGACGGTTTGGGCGGGGCAGAGGCGGTCATGGCCGGGCTGCTGGAAACGGCAATGGAAGATGGCTTGGTGTCAGATGGCGCCATAGCCGCCTCCCAATCACAGCGCGACGTCCTTTGGCGCGTGCGCGAAGCGATCCCAGAGGCGAACCGTTTGATCGGTGCGGTGTCGAGCCACGACATCTCACTTCCGCTGTCGTCGGTTCCGGAGTTTATCCCCAAAGCGGGCGCGGCGCTGGCCAAACTTGGTGAGTGGCGGATCAATTGCTTTGGCCATTTGGGCGACGGAAACTTGCATTACAACGTGTTTCCAGTGCGAGGGCGGTCGCGCAAGGACCATGATCATCAGCGCGACGCGGTCAAAACCTGTGTGCATGATCTGGTGCATGCCTATGACGGGTCGGTGTCGGCAGAACACGGGATTGGGCGGCTTAAGGTCGACGATCTGGAACGCTACGGCGATCCAGGTAAACTTGCCGCAATGCGGGCGATCAAGGCGGCGCTTGATCCCAAAGGCATCATGAATCCCGGCGCAGTTTTACGATAGCGGGGTTTGGCAGTTAGGAACGCCCTGCCGGTGAACCGACAGGGCGAAGGGGGGGTGTGTCAGTGGGTCACGTGTTGCAAGCAGCGTGAACATCGACCCGGTCGGGGCGAATAAACCCTGAATAAGATGATTCGATAAATTATGCGTTAAAGCCCATCGAATGCGCATAAGGCGTGCACATCAAAACCCATCGATTCCAGCTTTGCGCGGCCCCCCAACTCTGGCAGGTCCACCACAAAAGCGCAGCCGATGATCTTTGCCCCCAATCGTTCGATCAACTTGATCCCCGCCTCGGCCGTCCCACCCGTTGCCAACAGATCGTCCACCAGCAAAACCGTCTCACCGGGTTGCATGGCGTCGTCGTGCACCTCCATAACCGCCTCACCATATTCCAACGTATAGGCTTGGCTGATCGTTTGTCCTGGAAGCTTGCCTTTCTTGCGGATTGGGACGAAGCCGGTTGAAAGCTGATGGGCCACTGCACCACCAAGAATAAATCCGCGCGCCTCTAGGCCCACCACCTTGTCAATCCGCATGCCCGCATAGGGCGCAAGCAACTGGTCCACACACATCCGAAACCCACGTGGATCGGCAAACAGGGTGGTGACATCGCGAAACATGATCCCCTCATGCGGGAAATCCACGATCGTGCGGATGTAGTCTTTGACTGTTTTACGCATACTTTCCAACCTGTTATAGTAGTTTTCTAACCCTTGGTCGCAAGCATATCAGTGCGCCAAGACGCCTGACAGGCCCCAATCCAAAATCATCCGCGTAACACCCGGC
>JAAFIJ010000157.1 GCA_013298675.1 Rhodobacterales bacterium
TTTCGCTTTACTTGCATGGCGCATTTTGCGGGAGCCACCATCGAAATGACGGTTCCGCGCCACCTGAATACCGCAGCCGCGCCGTGTTAGCGCAATCAGGGTTGTCGGGTGCAGTATCGCCGGTTTAGGTGGCATTATTGGCCCATCACGCGAATTAAGGATTTCCCTATGTCGTTGGCAGAAACCACAAAACTCGATTTCCAAGACCGTTTGTTGTCGCTTGGGCTTGCCCGCGTCTCTGAGGCGGCAGCCTTGGCGTCGGCAAAATGGATCGGGCGTGGCGACGAAAAAGCGGCTGATCAGGCAGCGGTCAACGCCATGCGTGAGCAGTTGAACCTGCTCGACATTGCAGGCGTCGTTGTGATCGGTGAGGGAGAGCGTGACGAGGCCCCGATGCTGTTCATCGGCGAAGAGGTTGGCACTGGTAAGGGCCCGGCCGTGGACATCGCACTTGATCCGCTGGAAGGCACCACCTTGACCGCCAAGGATATGCCGAACGCCTTGACCGTCATCGCCATGGCCCCACGCGGTACGTTGCTGCATGCACCAGACGTTTACATGGAAAAGCTGGCGATTGGGCCCGGTTATGCGCCCGATACCGTCACCCTCGCGATGTCGCCTGCTGCAAGGGTTCGTGCCTTGGCCCGTGCCAAAGGTGTTGCGGCTGATGAAATCACCGTCTGTATTCTGGAACGCCCCCGGCATGAGGATCTGATCGCCGAAGTCCGCTCTACTGGTGCGGCAATCCGCTTGATCACCGACGGCGACGTCGCGGGCGTCATCCACTGCGCCGAAAGTGAGATCACCGGCATCGATATGTATATGGGATCGGGCGGGGCGCCAGAGGGCGTGCTTGCAGCATCCGCCTTGAAATGCATGGGCGGGCAGATTTACGGCCAGTTGCTGTTTCGCAATGACGACGAACGCGCCCGCGCCCGCAAAGCTGGCATCACCGACCTGAACCGGATTTATACCCGCGATGAGATGGTCACCTCGGACGTGATTTTTGCCGCAACGGGGGTGACCTCTGGCAATATCCTTGCAGGTATAAAGCGCGAACCAGGTTGGGTGACCACCGAAACCATCCTGATGCGGTCGAAAACCGGATCAGTGCGCCGGATGAGCTATCGCAGCCCGCTGCGCTAAACGGTATGCTACACCTGAACTGCGGGACAGACGCCATAATCACTTGAACTGTCGGCAAAGCTGGGGCATCCCAAAAGCATGACCCAGCGCGCCTTTCTGAACGTCGAAACCTCTCTGACTGGCCGCCGCTGGGTGGGCCCGGCGGATGATATTGTGCGCCTTGCCGAAGCTATGGCGCAGCAAACCCGGTTGCCTTTGGCGCTGTGCCAGACCTTGGCCGCGCGCGGTGTGGCAGCAACCGAGGCCGAAACCTTTTTGGCCCCGCAACTGCGTGATCTTCTGCCTGACCCGTTGCGGATGAAAGACACTGCCCGCGCCGCCGAAAGGTTTCTGGCGGCCGTCAAGTCGCGTCAACGCATCGCGATCTTTGCCGATTATGACGTCGATGGCGGATCATCAGCCGCCCTGTTGATCCTATGGCTGCGCGCGATGGGCACCAAGGCCACGCTTTATATTCCAGACCGGATCGACGAAGGCTATGGCCCAAATGTGCCCGCCATGGCGGCCCTTGGAGCCGCGCATGATCTGATCCTTTGTGTCGACTGTGGCACCCTCTCGCATGATCCGATTGCGGCGGCGGGGTGCGACGTGGTTGTGCTCGATCACCATTTGGGCGGCGACACCCTGCCCCCAGCCTATGCCGTCGTGAACCCGAACCGCCAGGACGAGTCGGGCGATCTGGGCCACCTATGTGCGGCGTCTGTGGTGTTCCTGATGCTGGTCGAGGCAAACCGACAGCTGCGTGGCCAAGGTGTCACGGGCCCTGACCTTATGTCGATGCTTGATCTGGTGGCATTGGCCACCGTCGCTGATGTGGCCCCCCTGATTGGCGTCAACCGTGCATTTGTGCGCCAAGGTCTAAAGGTTCTGGCCCGGCGAGAGCGTGTTGGCCTGCGCGCCCTTGCCGATGTGGCGCGCATGGATCAGGCCCCTACCCCCTATGCTTTGGGCTTTCTGCTGGGCCCGCGCGTCAATGCCGGTGGCAGGATCGGTCAAGCCGATCTGGGAGCGCGCCTGTTGGCCACCGATGACCCACATGAGGCGGCAGCACTTGCCGAGCGTTTGGACACTCTGAACACCGAACGGCGTGACATCGAAATGCGCGTGCGGATTGAGGCGATGGCACAGGCAGAGGAACGCGGGTTTGATGGACCCTTGGTTTGGGCCGCTGCCGAGGGCTGGCACCCCGGCGTCGTGGGCATCGTGGCCGCCCGGATCAAAGAGGCAACGCACCGTCCCGCGGTGGTAATCGGTCTGGATGGGGATGAAGGCAAAGGCTCTGGTCGGTCAATCTCTGGCGTTGATTTAGGGGCCGCGATCCACCGCGTTGCCGCCGAAGGATTGCTGATCAAGGGCGGCGGCCACAAGATGGCGGCGGGTCTGACCGTGGCGCGTGACAAGTTGGAAGAGGCCATGGCGCGCCTGTCGGACCTGTTGGAAAAACAAGGCTCTGGCAGCGCGGGGATAGAGGATCTGCGCGTCGATAGCTTGCTTGCACCCTCGGCCGTAACCCCTGCATTGATCGAACAAATAGAGGCGGCTGGCCCCTTTGGCGCGTCCGCCCCCGCCCCACGATTTGCTTTTGCCGATATGGCCGTCTCCGCCCGCCGCATGGGCGAAACCCACCTGCGCCTTAGTTTTGGCGACGGGCTGGGCACCAAGCTTGAAGCCGTAGCCTTTGGCGCCTTTGACGGCCCCCTCGGCCCCGCACTGGAACAATCCGGCCACAACCGCTTTCACCTGACGGGCAGGCTAGAGCTGAACCATTGGGGCGGGCGCACCAAAGTGCAACTGCGCCTCGAAGATGCGGCGATCGCTTGATTTTTACTGCCGCAAAAGTCGATTTTTCCTCTTGCGAGTCAGTCCGACCCCGATTACAGAACGCTCCACCACCCTATGTGGCCCGTTCGTCTATCGGTTAGGACACCAGGTTTTCAACCTGGTAAGAGGGGTTCGACTCCCCTACGGGCTGCCATTTATCCTTGTAAGTGATTGGTTTTACAGGGATTTTTCAAAAAATCAAAATCCCCGCCCAAGCATTGCCTAGTGTTCGCGAAGGAGCAGTTTGGTACGTCGCAGGCTTGGAAGATATCATGCATTTGTAAACATCTTGCTTGCCTCAAACGTCGGCAAGGCTGCATAGCGCGCCGAAAAATGGTCGGAATGACTTATGGCAATCGCGTCTTGTTACTGGAGAGAAGAACGAGCACGCATTCCAAGACCATTCGCCCGGTTCCAAAGCCGAGGCGCTAGTCAGAACGTGCCGTTTGCACCGTTGAACGTGACGTAACGATAGGCTTCTTCATAATCCGAAGGCTTATCGAACTGAACGAGGTATCGTCGCTTATTGCCGACAAGAAGCTTGACGTGTTCAGCGCCCCCGGTGACAAAGAACATCACAAAAAGCAACTGGCATTGCCTTTGAAGAAAATGACAATTAGAGAGTGGATAGGGCAGAACAAAAGCCAGTTAGCTACCTTAGCAACCAATGTATCCACGCCTATCTCAGCTTTGTTTTTCGTGGCAAAAACCGCAATTGGTCCGATCTTGTCGTTGTGTCTGACTATGACCGAAACAAGACCGTGTGGCGCATTCCGTTTCCCGCAATCGTTAAACTGTTTGAAGAGGCGTCAAACGATTGGCCCCGCACCTACCAAATGACGTTTAACCCAAAGCGCGGCGATTACGACTTAACTACCAATTAGGATAGATTTCCGAAACTTTGTGGCAACGGGGGTCAGTTAGCTTTCTCAGTCGCCCTGTGGAAGATCGTTAGAAAGCCGCTGCGGGGATGCCTTCAAAGAAACACTTCTGGGTCGATACCCGCAGTGGTGCATGCTTGGCGCATGGTGCGCCTATGCGGCGACCCGCAGCACGGCAATAGGCGGGAAATCGGGCCGTTCTGCCCCACTATGCAGTTCGTGTCAGCGCCGTAGCAGATAGATGTCCATGATCCAGCCATGTTCGGCCCTTGCCTCGGCGCGGCGGGTGGTGATTTGGGGGGTGGCTGCGTGCAGCGGGCCCGATATCGTGATCTGGTTTGGCATCCCCACATAGGCAGCCCACCAGATGTGCACACCGGTGGGGTCAATCTGGGCAAAACTGCATTCGCCGTCCAGCATGATCACAAGGGTATTTATCCCTTTAGGCCAACCGTCCTCACGCAGTTTGCGCCCGGTGGTCACCACAAACGGCGCGCCGATTTCGTTCACAGGAATGGCGTGCGCGGCCGTCAGCGCCTGCATCGAGGTGATGCCCGGAATGACGGTAATCTGTGGCGCGGGCGACAAGCGGTCTGCGATGCGCAGGGTGCTGTCGTAGAGCGATGGATCGCCCCAAACCAACAGCGCCACGCGCTGTGCCTTAGGGTGCTTGGCGATCGTGTCGGCCCAAACTTGGGCAATCGCGTCGTGCCATTGCTCGACCCCTTCGCGGTAGTCGGGGTTGGCGGCATCGCGTTTCGGCAGGTCAAACTCGGCAAATCGGGTGTTGGGGTTGGCAATCACCCCCGCGCAAATCTCTCGTCGCAGTTCGGCCAGATCTGCCTTGTCGGCACCTTTGCGTGGAATAAGGATCAGATCAGCGCCGTTCAAAGCCTTAATGGCCTGAAGCGTCAGGTGGTCAGGGTTGCCGGTACCGATGCCGATCAAGAAAAGGTCTATCAAGTGCCGGGCTCCTTCGTAAGGCAAAGCGCGCATCAAAGTGACGCGCGCTTTGCAGGGGTATCATACGATGGGTTGCTTTGACCAGAAATGCCCGGCCAAGGCACCAAGGCAGGCCCAGACAATCAACGCGACGCCCAAAACGCGGGCCGAAAACGCGGCAGCAAGTTCGGGCGGAGCCACGCCAAAGAACGCCTCGGGCTGTGGCGCGCCGATGACGTGCGGTAGGGCCAGCAACCCGCCAGCAAGCACAAAGGTCCAGACTTGGCGACCATAGGCCAACAAACCCAAGGCTGTGGCGGTGCAGGCAACTGTGCTCCACCACCAGATTTGGCGCGCGCCAAGGTCTGCGCCTATGGTCCCGGGCAGTTCTGGGGCAAGGCCCATCGCCGGGGCAAGTTGAAAGGCAATATAGCCCGCAATACCCCACAAAACGCCCTCTTTGGGACCGATCTGGTACCCAAGACTTGCCATTAGGCCAAATCCGGCCGTCAACAACATGCCGTAAGACGTGTAGATAAGAACCATGAACAAAACGGTCAGGCTATTGCGCTTCAGCGTTGAGGCTTCTTCACCTGCGCCATGACTATGTGCGTCGTGGCTTTGGGTGTCTTGTTCCGCTGCATCTTGGCCAGCAACGATCTGGCCATTGTCAGCGACATCATGACTATGGGGCGCAACAAGTGCATCAGCACCAGAGCTGCCCGCGGTAAAGTGGGTTATCTCACCCGTTTCATATTGCTCGCCCAAAAGGATCAACCTTTGAACAAACGCGAAATGCAGCAAGGCGGCTATCAGCCCTGCTGCAACACCAGCGAACAACGCGCTGGTCAACATGCGTTGAAACATGAAGGATTTAGATCAGTGGCAAGGAAAGCCGGTGGCATGGCGCACGTCATGTGCGGCATCATGCAGCGCAGCTGATTGCGCATGGCCCGCTGCGAACAGCACGGTCGCGCCAAGCACAACCATGAACAGGATCGAGGCGAAAGTGGAATTAGCTTTTACCGAGGTCATCGTCGTCATTTTCAGTCTCCTTACTGTCACACCCGACAGCATTTTGTTTCACCATGCAAGGCCGGTCTCCTGGCTTGCGGGTCGTCACGCGCCCTCGCCTTCCCACCCAAATGGGCAGTGGCAGATAGAAAGCACGCTCTCCGCATTACAGTCGCGGGGGCGGCTGGGGTTTTTGGCGCCTCGGTTGGTCCGCCGCATCCCCATTCCCGTTTGAGTCCTGACGCTTTGCGCCGATGGACACCTCACAGCGTCATTTGCACTCTTTTGGTCGGCAGGGTCAAGGTGAATACCGGCACATCGGTGCTGTTTGCGACACTTATCCCGGAATGCGCGCAATCGCCTTATGCCGCAGGGTTCCTAGCGGGCGGGCGTCTGCAAATTCGCCGTTCTCTGACGCGGCATATAGCGCTGCAAAATGCACCAAGGCGTCAAGGTCGGCTTCGTCCAAATCACCGAAAAGATAGGCTGTCTTTCCGGGTGCCCGGAATGAAATGGTCGAGGGACGTGCACAACCCGACATGCAATCGACACCTGCAATCTGGGCGCTGAGGTCAGCAGATTGCAGTGCGGCCCCCAGTACGGTGCCGAAATCAGACGCGCCCAAACCGCAAGAGGTGCACAGACTGATCTTCACAGCGTCGTACCCGCCGCGTCTTCGGCAAGCGGTCCATACAGGATTAATCCCGGCAATGTGCCCCTGTCGTCGGCCAAACGCTGGGCCAATTCAGAAATTGTGCTGCGCACCAAAACCTGTGCGGGATGCCCGATCGCTTCGGCCAAGATCGCAGGCGTATCGGACGCCAGCCCATGCGCAACCAGCCCCGCAACCAAGGCCGGAAAGGTGCGCTTGCCCATATAGACAACGGTTGTCGCTGCGGGGTCGGCAAGGGCGGCCCAGTTCA
>JAAFIJ010000158.1 GCA_013298675.1 Rhodobacterales bacterium
TGCAGTATCAAACCGCAATTGGGCAGAAATCCCGACGCAAGTTCATCTCTCGGGATCGGTCATGGCACGGGAACACGCTTGGCGCGCTTTCTATTTCTGGCTTCGCCGAACGGACGCGCGCATTTGAGGGCGCGATGATTGCGGGCATCAAAGTGTCTGCGGCCAACGCCTACCGACCACCACCGGGTGCCACGGCCGATACGGTGGCTCAGGTTTGTGCGGCAGAACTGGAAGCGGTCATTTTACGCGAGGGTGCCGAAACCATCGCGGGGTTTGTGTTTGAACCCGTGGTTGGTGCCGCAGGCGGCGCGGTTCCCGCCCCCACTGGTTATGCCCAATTGATGCGCGACCTATGCACCAAGTACGGGGTTTTGATGATCGCGGATGAAGTGATGTGCGGCGTGGGACGTTGCGGCACATGGCGCGCGCTTGGTCATGACGGTGTAGAGCCGGACATCATGGCCATCGCCAAGGGGTTGGCGGGGGGGTACATGCCCTTGGGCGCTGCGGTGTGCACGAACCGGGTGTGGGACGCAATCCGGCAAGCGGATGGTGCTTTTGCAACCGGACACACGTTTACCGGGCATACGGCTGCCTGTGCTGCCGGGGTCGCGGTGCAAAACATCATCGCGCGTGAGGGGTTGATTGCCCGCGTTCACGACAATGGGCCCCGGTTGAAATCATGGTTGGCCGATGCGTTTCGCGGCGTTGAGGCGGTCGGCGATATTCGCGGGCGTGGGCATTTGCTCGCCCTTGAACTGGTCAAGGATCAGACGACAAAACAGCCCTTCGGCGCAGAGTTGAAGCTGTTTATGAAGATTCGCGCCGCCGCTCTGGAAAACGGATTGATCTGTTACCCGGTTGGCGGAAATGTTGACGGCGTCAGCGGAGATATTGTGATCGTCGCACCGCCCTATAATGCCAGCGATGATGAACTGACCGAAATCGTTGATAAACTGGCAGTGTCTGTCCGTCAGGTCTTGACGGCGGAAAGGTTGGTTTAGGTTCCTGTATCGGGCCTTCCCATGTTATCGTCTGTCACATGCGTCACGCCCTTATCCCTTTGGAGAGACACCATGAGCCGGTTCCTTAACCTTATCACCATTGTTTTGCTTCTTGTGTTGCCCGCCCCATTTGGCGTTGCTTTTGCCGCAGACACATCTGATTCCACCGCCGAAGTCGCCCCTGATACGCGCTATCTAGAGGCGAAGTCCCTGATCGAAGCCAAGGATTATGCGGGCGCCTTGGTGATTTTGGATGCGTTGGTCAGCGACGATCCGGTCAATGCAGATGTTTGGAACTTGCAGGGATATTCAAACCGAAAGCTGGGGCAATTGGACTTGGCAGCGCAGTCATATGCCGAGGCGTTGCGGCTTAACCCCGCGCATTTGGGGGCGCTGGAATATCAGGGCGAAATGTTCATCGAGCTAAATCAACTGGACCAAGCCCGCGCAAACCTTGAAACGCTGAAAGGTCTTTGCGCGGATTGCGAAGAAACGCTGGATTTGGCCGAAATGCTGGGTGCCGCAGGATAAGATGCAGCGCCCCGTTGTCACAAAAACAACGGGGCATTGCCCTCAGGCGCCTTGCGGCCAGACAAATTCTGGGCGCAAACCTTCGAACACGGGGCGACCGTCTGCGGGTTTGGCGTAGCCCTTTGTCTCATCCCAAAACGCGTGATAGCTGGCCTTGGGAAAGGTCGCGTCGTCATAGCCCATAACGTTTGGTACAGCGACGCGGATGCGGCCTTGTTTGTCATCCAGCATCAGGACCGCGCCGCAATCTGTGCACAGGCAAATTTCCAGTGGACCGTCCGGATTGTTGGCATTGAACGGAACGCGCTTTATCTTTTCAGGGTGATCAACCTTGACATCGCCATGGTTGAAAAAGGCAACGTGGGTCATCTGCTGACCCGTGACCGATTTGCAGACGTTGCAATGGCATTCGTGGTTGTCGATGGGTTCGGCAGAGGCGGTGACGTGAACATGCGCGCATCCGCCAGCATAGTTAACAGACATTTTATCCCTCCTGTGTTTGGTCGCCCTTGCGGGAGACTCAGGGCGAAGGCTAACACAGGTTTTAGCCCAGCAAAGCCTTGTTTGTTGCCCGGCGTGACCGCAATTGCGCAGGTTTGTACGTGTGAGCCTGTGGACAGCGCAGGGCAATGCTGCGTATCTGCCTTCAGGTGACAACAAAAGCAGGGCGCAGATGGCTGTCGATACGAATTACCGGGCGGGGATCAAACTGCAATTCAAGAACGAATGGGGCAGCTTTGTCGCGACTCTTTTGCGGTTTGAATATGCGCTAAAGCAGTCGGGTTACCTGAAGTATGACAAGCTGGGCGCTTCGGCCGAGGCGGGTTGGGCGGTTTTTGCCGCTGATTTGGGCCCCGAATTCTTGGGTAAGTGTCGGGCGATCCCAGAGTTGGCGGTGCTATTTGTCAGCCCACCGCGCTTGCTAAAGGTCGACAAGGACCAAAAGGTTTCGTGGAAAAAGGCGCGTGCCGTCAACAGCGTCGGCGACTTTTTTCAGGTGATCAAAGATATCCAAACCAATCTGTTTCACGGCGAGCAGCGCGTCCACGGCGACCGCGACAGCCAGTTGATTGAGGCCGCGCAGTTTGCGTTGGACTTCACATGGCAAGAGGCGATCAAGATTGATGGCAATCTGAAAATTCTGCGCTTTGCCGCGCATTTCCCGTTCCAGCAATAGCAAAACGCCCCACCTTGCAGCGGGGCGTTTGATATCTGGACAAGGTGCGTGGTGACACGCACCTAAACAATTTTATCCGCGCTCTTCAACGATCTGCACAAGGTGGCTGATCTTGTTGACCATGCCACGAACGGAAGGCGTGTCTTCCAATTCACGGGTGCGGTTCATCTTGTTCAGGCCAAGACCTTTCAGGGTCGCGGTTTGAACAGCTGGACGGCGTGCCGCAGATTTAACCTGCTTGACGACGATGGTTTTCTTTGCGGTCATGATCAGGCCTCCACAACTTCAGCGGCGGGCTTGTTCAGAATCTCGGCCACTTTCTTGCCGCGGCGTGCCGCAACTTGACGTGGAGAGGTTTCCGACTTCAGACCGTCGATGGTTGCGCGAACCATGTTGTAGGGGTTCTGCGAGCCGATGGACTTTGCCACCACGTCTTGCAGGCCCAACATTTCGAACACGGCGCGCATTGGACCACCAGCAATGATGCCGGTACCTGCTACAGCCGTACGCATAACCACTTTACCGGCGCCATGACGGCCTTCCATATCGTGGTGAAGCGTGCGTGCGTCTTTCAACGGCACGCGGATCATTTGGCGCTTTGCCTGTTCCGTAGCTTTGCGGATCGCCTCTGGAACTTCTTTCGCCTTGCCCTTGCCGAAACCAACGCGACCGCGCTGATCACCGACAACGACGAGAGCTGCGAAGCCAAAGCGCTTGCCGCCTTTTACGGTTTTAGACACGCGGTTGATCGCGACCAAGCGGTCAGCGAACTCTGGTGTCTCTTCTGGCCGGTTATCGCGGCGGTCATTGCCACCACGATTGTCCCGGCGGTTTTCACGTTCTGCCATTTTTCAACTCCTCAGAACTTCAATCCACCTTCACGAGCAGCATCGGCCAAAGCCTTTACCTTCCCGTGAAAGAGGAAACCACCGCGATCGAAGTAGCACTCTTCGAATCCGGCCTTCTTTGCCCGCTCGGCGATCGTTGCTCCTACTTTCGCAGCAGCCTCGACATTGTTCTTGCCAACGAAACCCAACTCTTTTTCCAGAGTGGATGCCGAAGCCAAGGTTACGCCTTTGACGTCGTCGATCAGCTGAACGCTGATGTTCTTGGACGAGCGATGTACCGACAGACGCAGGCGTCCGTGCGATGTTGCTTTTATTTTGTTCCGGACACGCAAGCGGCGCTTGAGGAACAGATCTCTCTTGTTGTTCGCCATGATTGCGCCCCTTACTTCTTCTTGCCTTCTTTGCGGAACACGAACTCGCCCTTATAGCGAATGCCTTTGCCCTTGTAGGGCTCGGGCTTGCGCCATTCACGGATGTTCGCAGCGACCTGACCAACCAGCTGTTGATCAATGCCTTCCACAATGATTTCGGTTTGTTTTGGCGACGTGACGGTGACGCCAGCAGGAACCTCGAAGTTTACTTCGTGGCTATAGCCGAGCGACAGCTTCAAAACGTTTCCGGCTACAGCGGCGCGATAACCAACGCCCTGGATTTCCATCTCTTTTTTGAAGCCTGTGGTCACGCCTTCGACGAGGTTCGCGATCATCGAGCGGGACATGCCCCACTGCTGACGGGCACGCTTGGATGTCCCACGAGGGGTCACCTTTACGGCTTCAGCATCGATGGTGATCGTGACGTCGTCGCCAGCGGTAAAGCTACGGGTCCCTTTCGGGCCCTTCACTTCAATGGTTTGACCGGAAAGTGACGCCGAGACGCCGCCGACCAGTGCTACGGGTTTTTTGCCAATACGAGACATTCCACCCCTCCCTTAGAATACTGTGCAGAGCACTTCGCCGCCAACATTGGCGACTCGTGCAGCTGCATCAGACATAACGCCTTTCGGCGTCGAGACGATGGAAACACCCAGTCCGTTACGAACCGAGGGGATGTCCTTGACACCCATGTAAACGCGGCGGCCTGGCTTGGAGACACGCTTGATCTCACGGATCACAGGCGTACCTTCAAAGTATTTCAGGCTGATCACCAGCTCGCCCTGACCGTTTTCGGTCTTGGCGCTCTCGTAACCGCGGATATAGCCTTCGCCCACAAGCACATCCAACACCCAAGCACGCAGCTTGGACGCAGGGGTTGCCACCGTGGACTTGCCGCGCATTTGCGCGTTACGGATACGCGTAAGCATATCGCCGAGAGGATCGTTCATCGACATTGTGCGCCCTCCTTACCAGCTCGACTTTACCATGCCCGGGATTTGGCCGAACGAGGCCAGATCACGCAGCATGATACGCGAGAGTTTGAGCTTGCGATAATACGCATGCGGACGACCAGTCAGCTGGCACCGATTGTGCAGCCGAGTGGCGGATGAGTTGCGGGGCAGCGCAGCCAGTTTGATGGTCGCCTTAAAGCGCTCTTCAACTGGTTTCGCCTGGTCGTTGATCACCGCTTTGAGAACGGCGCGCTTGGAAGCATGCTGCTTCACAAGAGCTGCCCGCTTCACTTCGCGGTTCACCATGGATTTTTTTGCCATTGTCAGGTTCCTCGCGCGATCAGGACGTGAAGGGCATGTTGAATTGCTTCAACAGTGCCTTCGCTTCCGCATCGGTCTTTGCGGTGGTGCAGATGATGATGTCCATACCGAGCACTTCATCGACTTTGTCGAATTCGATTTCGGGGAACACGATTTGCTCTTTCAGGCCCATGGCATAGTTGCCATTTCCGTCAAACGAAGAGCCTTTCACGCCGCGGAAGTCGCGGACACGTGGCAAGGCGATCGTGATCAGGCGGTCAAGAAATTCGTACATCCGGTCGCCACGCAAGGTAACCTTGCAACCAAGCGGCATCAGTTCACGAACGCGGAAACCAGCGATGCTGTTCTTTGCGTGGGTGATCACAGCCTTTTGGCCAGCAATCAGCGTCATTTCTTCGGCTGCTTGCTTGACTTTCTTGGTGTCTTTGACGGCTTCGCCAACGCCCATGTTCAGAACAATTTTGCTCAAACGTGGAAGCTGCATAACATTCTTATAGCCAAACTCTTCCATCAGCGCTGGACGGATCCGCGCAACGTAGTCGGCTTTCATGCGGGGTGTGTAAGCGGCTTGGTCAAGCATCAGATTGCCTCCCCAGTGGTTTTGGCAAAGCGGATCTTGGTCTCACCTTCCATACGGAAGCCGACGCGCGTTGCTTTGCCGTTCTTGTCGAGAAGCGACAGGTTCGACAGATCAATCGGAACAGCCTTTGCCAGACGGCCGCCTTGCGAGGCTTGGGTCTGCTTGGTGTGACGGATCGCCATGTTCACGCCTTCAACAACAGCTTTGTTTGCTGCAGGCGACACAGACGAAATTTCGCCCTGCTTGCCCTTGTCTTTGCCAGCGAGGACGATAACTTTATCGCCTTTTTTCAGCTTAGCGGCCATTAAAGCACCTCCGGAGCGAGCGAGATGATTTTCATGAAGTTCTTGGCGCGCAGCTCACGTACAACTGGCCCGAAGATACGCGTGCCGACTGGTTCACCCTGATTGTTCAGGATGACAGCAGCGTTGCGGTCAAAACGAATGGCTGTACCGTCTTCACGGCGAACTTCTTTGGCGGTGCGAACAACAACGGCCTTACGGACGTCGCCTTTTTTCACACGGCCTTTTGGAATTGCTTCCTTGACCGACACCACGATGATGTCGCCCACGGATGCATAGCGGCGATGCGAGCCGCCTAGAACCTTGATGCACTGAACTCGGCGAGCGCCCGAGTTATCAGCAACATCCAGATTTGTCTGCATCTGGATCATTTGGTTTCTCCCGACCTTTGAGGATCATTCCTCAGGGTTTCGTAAAATTTCAGACAGCAGTCAGCGCTTATGCAGCGACGACAACGGTCCAGCGTTTGGTTTTGGAAATCGGCGCGCATTCTTCAATGCGAACAGAATCGCCGGTCTTGTAGGTGTTGTTTTCGTCATGTGCGCGGTACTTTTTCGACTTACGCACGATCTTGTGCAGAACGGGGTGCTTAAAGCGGCGCTCTACCAATACGGTGATGGTCTGCTCGTTCTTGTCCGA